>NZ_JBFHGL010000022.1 GCF_041583195.1 Sulfurimonas sp. | reverse complement strand
TCTCATCATGTTGATTCTAATAGATCTTCTAGACCTGCCCCTAAAAAAATAGCAGCTAAACCTGTACCTAAAAAGGCTAAACCTGCTCAAGACGCTGATGACGTCTTCCCTCTTGATGAAGAGGACCTTAAGGAGTTCTAGATGACTATTGACGGTGATGTACTAGAGATCGATCTAGACATAGACATTGACGATGTAAAAGAGTTAAAAGAGTTTGTAAGTACTAGACTTGAGTATATAGAAGAGATCAAAGTTGGGAATGCTACAAATCCATTCCTAACATCTTCTGTATTACAGTTATTGTTTAGTATGAAAAAGACTAAACCATCTTTAAATATTCCAATTTTAGATGGACCATTAACTCTCGATACATACGGGAAACTGCATTGGGTAAATGATGGATAAAGAACAAATACGAAATATATTTATTGAAGAAGCAACTGAGATTATCGAAAATCTCGATGTCAATATAATTAACTTTGAAGAGAACCCTGAAGACAAAGACATTCTAAACGAATTATTTCGTGGGGTTCACACGTTAAAAGGTAGTGCTAACTCTTTTGGTTTTACTAGACTAGGAGAGTTTGTTCACCACTTTGAAGATGTGCTTGATCACTATAGAAATACTGATGATATTGTTGATCGCGACAGTATAGATATTTTCTTTAGTGCAGTTGATGTGATTAAAGAAGTTATGTGGCGTGAAGTTGAAGGTGATGAGAGTGTACCTGATAACTATGCAGAAACATTAGAGGGTATAAAAAGTATTTTAAAGCGTGAAAAAGGTACATCAGGTAATGATGAAGAAATGCCTGATCTAGCTTCTGAATTTGGCAACAGTTCAGATGATTCTGATGATGATTCCAAAAAAGATAAAAAGAAGAAAAAAAAGAAAAAGAAGAAAAAACTTCAACAAGATGGTGAAGAAACTGAAGATATGGATTCAGAAGATACAGAATCAAATTCAGACTACATTGATGAAGCTTACAGTGTTGAGGATATTCAGAGATTAAAAGATCAAATTCAAGATGGTGAAAACCTTTATCACATAAAACTGACTCTTGATGATGATATCTACTTCCGTGGTTATGATCATGCTAAGATATTTAAACTTTTAAGTGATGATGGAAGAATCCTAGAATCTTGGTGGGATATGAGTAATATCAGTGATCTTGATGCATTTGATCCTGAACGTTCACAAATAAAATGTGTTGATCTTTTTATAGCTTCAAGAGAATCTGAAGATGACATAAGAGAGTTCTTTGAATATATTGAAGATAATGAGTACATGATCAAACATGTATCTACTGAGGATGATGACACTCCTGAACCTGAACCTCTTAAAGATGAAGATATCAAATTTGGAAGACGTGCTGAAGATAAAGAAACTGAAGCAGGAGAGATAAAAGAAGCACCTCAAGATAAGGGTAATATACCTCAAAGACGCAAAAGTGATATGCGTTCGTTTGTTAAAATAGATACAAATAAACTTGATGAACTTTTTGATTCTGTAGGTGAGCTTGTAATTGCACAAAACTTTATAGCTGAAAGCGAAGATATTAAACGCATTAAAAGTGAAAGCGTCAGCAAAACCATAAATCATCTCTCAAAAATTACGCGCCTTATTCAGAACCGTGTAATGGGACTTCGTATGGTTGCAGTTCACGATACGTTTGAGAAGATGAAAAGGGTTGCACGTGATGCATCTAAAAAAGTAAATAAAGAGATTGCTTTAGAGATTGATGGTGCTGAAACAGAGATAGATAAAACAATGGTTGACTCACTATCTGATCCGCTAATTCACATTATGAGAAATGCTATTGATCATGGGCTTGAAGATACACCTGAAGATAGAGTTGAAGCAGGTAAACACGAAGTCGGTGTTATACGTCTTCGTGCATTCCACCGTGGCGGGAACATAGCGATCGAAGTTAGTGATGACGGTCGTGGAATTAACCGTGATAAAGTTTTTGCAAAAGCTGTAGAGCGTGGATTGATTAATGAAAATGATGAACTAAGTGACTCTCAGGTATTTTCACTTATTATGCAGGCAGGTTTCTCAACTGCAGATACGATCAGCGATATATCTGGTCGCGGTGTAGGGCTTGACGTTGTAAGAACTGCGATTGAAAAACTTCAAGGTAAAGTTGAGATAGCATCAGAAGTTGGTAAAGGTTCTACTTTTACAATACTTCTTCCGCTGACTCTAGCTATTATTGACGGTATGGTTGTAAAAAGTGCAAATGATACTTTCATAATACCTACTTTATCAGTCGTAGAGTCTTTTATACCTTCAAAAGATATAATTCACTCAATGAAGAAAAAGGGAGAGTTTGTAGACCTTCGTGGTGAGATGATTCCAATTGTAAGACTCAATCATGTCCTTAGCATTAATGAGGACAGACCTGAAATATCTGAGTCTACACTTATGTGTTTAGAGAATGAAAACGGTAAGTATGCCCTACTGGTAGATGATCTTATAGGTCGTCAACAAGTTGTGATCAAGTCTCTAGGACCAACACTCTCAAAAATTAAAGAGTTATCAGGCAGTGCGATAATGGGTAGCGGAGAGATTGCACTTATACTTAATGTAGAGGAACTACATGCACCTGAGGTATCCAAAGTGTGAATGAACAAAACCAACTAAATGACAGGACATTTAAAAAATACCAACAACTCATATATAATGAGGTTGGCATAAATCTAGCTGATCACAAAAAAACGCTTGTTCAGTCACGTCTTAGAAAATGGTTGGGTAAATATGGTGTTTCCACATATGAAGATCTATATAAAATGATAGAGGATGATAAAACAGATCAGATGCTTATCATGCTTGTTAATGCTATTACGACTAATGTAACTTCTTTTTTCAGAGAGGAAAACCAATGGTTATATCTCAAAAACAAACTTTTTGAGATAGTAGATCAAAAACAAAAAAGAATTCGTATTTGGAGTGCGGCTTGTTCAAGTGGACAGGAACCGTATACAATTATGATATTTTTACATGAAAATATACCTGACTTTGATATGTGGGATATAAAAATTTTAGCCACAGATATATCTGAAGAGATTTTGCAAAAAGCCATAAAAGGTGAATATACTCAAAAGGATGTAGAGGGATTACCTAAAGGGATGATCAAAAAATACTTTATAGAATCTTTTAATGAAAAAGGTATAAAAATCTACTCTATCATAGATGAATTAAAAAAACATATTACTTTTAGAATCTTCAACTTGGTGACTGGAGACTTTAAAATATTTAAAAATAAATTTGACATGATCTTTTGCAGAAACGTGATGATATACTTTGACAGAGCAACTCAAAGCACACTTTTAGAACATTATGCAAAACTTCTAGATAAACACTCAAGATTGTTTATAGGACATTCTGAATCAATTCACAATAAAAACGAAACATATAAGATGGTAATTCCATCTATATATCAAATAAGATAAAGGGTTAATCATGGATATTTCACAAACATCAGACAATGAATTACTAGAAGAGATTGGACGTAGATTTGAAGAGAAAAAAGCTTCAATAAAAGAGATGGAGTTTATGACGAAAAAGCTCCTTGATCTAAATGAAAAAAACAAACAGGCACAAGATGTAAAAAGTAGATTTCTATCACTTATCAAAAATGAGTTTAACAACCCTATGTCATCGCTTTTAAATCTTGCAAATATGATGAATAAAAAATTTGAAGATGAAAAAGTTAAAGAGCTCTCTTCTATGATGAAGATGGAGTTGTTAAAACTTGATTTTAGTCTAAAAAATATCTTTAGTGCTTCAGAAATAGAAGCAGGTGAAATAGCAAACGACTATTCAATAGTAGATATTAAAAATATATATGATGAGATCGTTGAGTATTTCAGCTATCTTATAGAAGATAAAAACTTGACTATTAACTACGATTCAAAATGCGCTGAAAGTATCGTAAGTGACTCTCAAAAAATCAACATGATACTTTTAAACCTTATATCTAACGCTTGTGAATACTCTTATAACGACGCTGCGATAGATGTAGTTATAGGGTGTAATGAAAAAAATTATGTGCTTGTTGTTGAAGATACCGGTGAAGGTGTATCACATGATCATGCAAAAGATATTTACAACAGGTTTAGTCATTTTGAATCTGGAAACACTAGAAGAACTGCCGGACTAGGTCTTGGTTTAAGTGTAGCACGTGGTTTTGCTGAAGCTTTAAACGGAAGTATTGACAACATTACAAAAAACGGTAAAACGATTTTTATGGTGACAATACCAAAAGTTGATAAAGCAGAAGTAGACTTGTCGCAAGGTATTGGTTCAAATGAATTTATATTTGATGACAGTGACGGTATGGTAGAGTTCTAACATGTATATGAAAAAATTCATCCACGTAGGTGAAATATTTATAGGTGCTAAACCAACTGAAATTAGTACAGTACTTGGTTCATGTGTTGCAGTTTGTTTATATGACAACATTCAGCGTATAGGGGGAATGAACCATTATCTTGTCCCTTTATGGAATGAAAATGGTCTACAAAGTCCGAAATATGGCAATATATCTATACCAAGACTTATAGAGAGTATGGAAAGTATCGGTTGTAACCGTGCGAATATGGAAGCTAAAATATTTGGCGGTGGAAATGTTATAGACGTATCAACAGAAGATATGATGGTTGGTAGAAAAAATATACTTATTGCAAAAGAGATCTTACGTGAATACAGAATACCTATTAAAGCAAGTGATGTCGGTGGAGACAAGGGTCGTAGAATCATGATGAGAAGTGATACCGGAAAAATTTTCCTAAAATATACACAAAAGAGTGAATAAAAATGGCTATAAAAGTTTTAGTGGTTGATGATAGTGCTACTGCCCGTGCTATACTTGTCGATATATTAAAATCGGATCCTGGAATTGGTGAAGTTGATACTGCACCAGACGCATATATAGCTAGAGATAAAATAGTAAAAAATAAACCTGACGTAGTATGTTTAGATGTTGAAATGCCTAGAATGGACGGTATTACTTTTTTACGAAAGCTTATGAAGCATATGCCACTTCCTGTAGTAATGGTATCTTCACTGACCCAAAAAGGTGCCCAAACTACTCTTGATGCACTTGAGAGTGGAGCAGTCGACTTTATAGGTAAACCACACTCTAATATATATGAAGGTTCATCTGAGATCAAAGATGAACTACTCTCCAAAGTAAAAAATGCTGCATATGCACATGTTACAAAACACGATACAAATATACAAACTAAACATCTTACATATCAATCACAACTTGAAACCACTCAAAAACTTATAGCTATAGGGGCATCTACCGGAGGTGTTGAAGCACTAAAAGAGTTTTTAATGCAGTTTCCAAGAAACTCACCTGGTATGATTATTGTCCAACACATGCCATCTAACTTTACGAAACAGTTTGCAGAACGTCTAAACAGTATATGTCAAGTTGATGTCAAAGAAGCTGAAAATAATGATACAATAGTACAAGGTCAAGTTTTAATTGCACCAGGTGATCTGCATATGGTACTACGACGTTCAGGTCATAGGTATTATGTGCAGTTAGGATCTGGTGAAAAAGTTTCAGGACATCGACCGTCGGTCGATGTTATGTTTAATTCGGTTGCAAAATCTGCAGGTGCAAATGCAATAGGTGTAATATTAACTGGAATGGGTTCAGATGGAGCAAAAGGTCTTTTAAACATGAGAAATAGCGGCTCAATGACATTTGGACAAGATAAACAAAGTTCTACAGTTTATGGAATGCCTAAAACTGCATATGAAAATGGTGGCGTAATTGTTCAAGATTCTTTAGCAAATCTGCCATCTAAAATTTTAAAACATCTAGAAAAGGAAACAGAATGAAAATGACAATAAAAAAACAGTTAATAATAGCGTTGCTATTAGTAGGTAGTATACCTTTTATTACAATGGCTGTTACTTCTTATGTAAAATCTAGCAATGCGCTAGACCATGAAGCACATGAAATGATGGAGATGGCAAGGGATTTAAAAAAGAACCAGCTTCTTGATTACTTTGATATGCTAGAAAATGGTATTGAAAATCTATCTGAAAACAGACAAATCCATAACCTGTATGATAAGCTTGTTGATCGTCATAAATTTCATAAAATACAAGCAAATGAAGGCTACACACGTATTATAAATCTTCCTGATGTTAAAGCAATATATAACGAGTTTGATGGTTACTTTGGGAACTTTATGAAACATAACCAACTTGATGATGTGTATTTAATCTGTTCAAAACACGGTCATGTTATGTACTCTGTTACAAAAGAATCAGACCTAGGTGAAAATCTTCGTACAGGTGAGTTAAGAAATTCAGCTATGTATGAAGCTTGGCATACTGCCGTGGTTGATAAAGAACCACATATGACAGATATGAAAGCATATGCACCTTTAAACGGTGAACCTGCAATGTTTATGTCTGTTCCAATTATAGAAAACGACATAGTAGAAGGTGTAATTGTTGTTGAAATTGATCCTCATAAAATCAATGCAATTCTTAATGATCGTACAGGAATGGGTGAAACAGGTGAAGCATATCTTGTAGGTCAAGATAACCTTATGAGAAGTAACAGTTATCTAGATCCAGAGAATCGTTCACTTGTAGCTTCATTTAAAAACCCTTCTAAAGGTTCAGTTAAAACAAAAGCTGTACAAGAAGCATTAAATGGACAAACAGGTACAGAGATGGGTACAAACTACGATGGTGAATCAGTTATGTCATCTTATACCCCTTTTGAATTTTTAGACCTAAAATGGGCAATGATAGCAGAGATTGATGAGCATGAAGTGTTTGAAGCTGTATATGACCTTCGTAACAACACTTTAATTATGGCGATAGTATTTATAACAATAATTATTACAATAGCCTTATTACTAGGTAGATATATCTCAAATCCAATTGCTGCAGCTGTAAAATCAATAATGGAAGCGAATGAACAGGTGGTAAGTGCATCAACAGAGATTAGTGATTCAGCTACAGGATTAGCAGAAGGTGCGAGTGAGCAAGCAAGTAGTGTTGAAGAAGTTAGTGCTACTATTGAAGAATCAACTGCTATCAATACTCAAAACTCTTCAAATTCTCGTGAAGCAGATATTCTTGCTAAAGATGCAAAAACTTCTGCTGAAGATGGTGCTAAAAAAGGTGAAGAGCTTATTAAAGCTATGGATGAAATCAATAGTTCTAGTGAGCGTATCTCTAAAATTATTAAAACAATCGATGAGATCGCTTCACAAACTAAACTTCTTGCACTTAATGCCGCTGTTGAAGCTGCTCGTGCAGGTGAACACGGTCTTGGATTTGCGGTTGTTGCAGATGAAGTTAAATCACTAGCTCAACGCTCAAGCGATGCTTCTGCTGAAACTGCTGCTATTATTGAAGAAGCTATAGCTCAGACTAAAAAAGGTTCTGAAATATCTGAACTGACTTCAAAAGCGTTTGCTGATATTCTAGAACGTATTAACAAAACGTCTAACTTAATAGGTGAAATATCAATTAGTGCTAAAGAGCAAAGTGAAGGTATGAATCAAATTGCTACTGCTATGGGTGAAATTGATAATGTAACTCAGCAAAATGCTGCTACTAGTGAAGAAGCTGCAGCTGCTGCTGAAGAGTTAAATGCTCAAGCTATCTCTATGAAAGAGACTGTTAATATTATTGCTGCTATGGTTGGTGAAGCTACAAACACTATGAGTGTATCTCATCATGTTGATTCTAATAGATCTTCTAGACCTGCCCCTAAAAAAATAGCAGCTAAACCTGTACCTAAAAAGGCTAAACCTGCTCAAGACGCTGATGACGTCTTCCCTCTTGATGAAGAGGACCTTAAGGAGTTCTAG
>NZ_JBFHGL010000021.1 GCF_041583195.1 Sulfurimonas sp. | reverse complement strand
CCCTATCTTCCGTGGGCGTAGGAACGTTGAGGAGATTTGACCCTAGTACGAGAGGACCGGGTTGAACGTACCACTGGTGCACCAGTTGTCCTGCCAAGGGCATAGCTGGGTAGCTACGTACGGATGTGATAACCGCTGAAAGCATCTAAGCGGGAAGCCAACTCCAAGATGAACGTTCCCTGAAGTACGCTTGAAGACTACAAGCTTGATAGGCTGGGTGTGTACGCACGGTAACGTGTTTAGCTGACCAGTACTAATAGTACGTTTGTCTTTTTTTATAAATGCTTCACTACCTTGTTTAGTGTATTACTAAATAAGATAACTTATTAAGTTATTTATGTTGACTTTTATTCTATGCTTCGAAATGGCATAGAACATACAAACAATTATATCTTCACTCTAAACTAACACAGTCAAGTGTAAGTTCATACTGATGAATTTACACTTGATTGTCTAGGTGGTAACAGAGAGAGGGAAACGCCTGGCCCCATTCCGAACCCAGAAGCTAAGCCTCTCATCGCTGATAATACTTGTCCTTTCAGGATTGGGAATGTAGGTCGCCGCCTAGTTGATCAGTTTCTTTTTTAACAATCTAATCAATTTTTTTACTTATTTCTATTCTATTAAATCTTCTTTTTAATTTATATGTAATATATATCTTTCCTAATGTTAATTATGCTATTATTTTATATATTTTAAACGGGTATATTTATGAAAAATTATGTTAAAGAACAAATAAAGTTATCATATCAAACAAAACAAAAAATTTATGAAAATGATGAATTATTAGATAAAATTGTAGAAGTCTCACAAAAGTGTGTGGATCTTTATAAAACTGATAAAAAAACAATACTAGCAGGAAATGGTGGAAGTGCTGCAGATGCACAACACATTGCTGCTGAACTAGTTGGAAGATATGGTTTTGATAGACCATCTATTCCATCTCTAGCATTAACCACAGATACATCAAACCTTACTGCTATTGGAAATGACTACGGTTATGATAAAGTATTCTCTAGACAATTAGAAGGAATGGGACAGAGTGGAGATATATTTATAGGTATATCAACTTCAGGAAATTCTGTAAATATATTAAATGCTTTCGATGTTGCAAAAAAGAAAAATATTTTAACTGTGGCACTTGTTGGAAAAGATGGTGGTGAGATGGCTAAGAAAGCTGATATTGCTTTAGTAGTTCCATCAGATTCAACACCACGTATACAAGAATCACACATATTAATCGGTCATATAATTTGTGATATTATAGAAAAAGAGATATTTGGAGATGGTGTTAACTAGACTATGAATAAAGCACTGTTTTTAGATCGTGATGGTGTTATTAATGTTGAGAAAGATTATCTTTATAAAATAGAAGATTTTGAATTTATTGATGGTATTTTTAATATATGTCAATATTTTATTAATAATGGTTATTTGATTATAATTGTTACTAATCAATCAGGAATAGGACGTGGATACTATACTGAAGAAGAATATGAAGACTTAACTTCTTGGATGTTAGGTGCTTTATATGAACATGGAATAGAGGTGACACATGTATATCATTGTCCACATCATCCAGACATAACTGGTAGTTGTGAGTGCAGAAAGCCAAAACCAGGTATGCTATTACAAGCAGCTAAAGATTTTGATATTGATTTGGAAAACTCTGTGATGATAGGTGATAAAGAAAGAGATATAGAAGCAGCCTTAAATGCAGGACTAAAGACTACATATTTATTTGATGAATCAAAAAGTGTCAAAAAATCAAAAGCAACAATGATTATAGATAGTCTAAAGGAGCTTGTATGCTAATACTAAATACTGGCGGTACCTTTAATAAAAGATACAATCCATTAAATGGTGAGCTTGAAGTTCCTTGCGATTCATTAGCTGTTGAGAGAATATTATCCTCAGTTGAATCTGAATATGATATGGCCGGTGTTATGTTTAAAGATTCACTAGATATGGATATAAATGACAGAAAAACTTTAGCAGCAATTATTATGGAATCAAAAGATGATAAGTTTTTAATTGTTCATGGAACGGATACAATGGATGAAACGGCATTTTTTTTAGATGAAATATTTGATGACAGAACAATTGTTTTAACTGGAGCAATGAAGCCTTTTGAAATAGATAACATTGAGGCTACGTTTAACTTGGGTATGGCTATGGGCTTTTTAAATTCAAAAAATGATCATGGCGTTTATATCTGTATGAATGGCTTTGTTAAAAAATGGAATGAACTAAAAAAAAATAGAGAATTAGGAAAATTTGAACTTGTCTAATAAAGTAGCTTGTAACCATTGTCATTTAGAATTTGATGATGATATTATGATTAAAGAGGGTGATCTGAGATTTTGTTGTAATGGGTGTCAAGGAGTATATCATCTTCTAAATGAAGAAGGACTTGATAGCTTTTATGATAAAGCTGGTTCTACAAAATTAGCACCGCCAATGCATCAGCTAGATGATAGTTCTAGTTTTGATTCGCCATCTTTTTATGAGCAATATGTAAAAAAAGATGAAGATGGATTCTGTAAAGTTTCTCTTGTAATAGAAGGTATACATTGTTCAGCATGTGTCTGGTTAAATGAAAAAGCACTTCATAAAATGGATGGAGTAATTGAAGCAAATATCAATTTTACAAACAATAAAGCAATAATAGTCTGGGCTGATGATGTAGTAAAATTATCGCAAATTATAGAGATGATCCGAGCAATTGGTTATAACGCATTTGCATATGACAGTGCAAGTGGTGAAACATATGCAAATAGAGAGAGAAAATCATATTATCTTAAAATGTCAGTAGCTATTTTTGCTTCTATGAACATAATGTGGATAGCAGTGGCCCAATATGCAGGATATTTCACAGGTATTACACAAGAAGTCAAAACTATACTAAACATTGCAGAGTGGGTATTGGCTACACCTGTACTATTTTATAGTGGATGGGTGTTTTTCAGAGGTGCTTATTATGGACTTAAGACGAAAGTTGTGAATATGGATCTCCTTGTTGCAACAGGGGCATTACTTACATATCTTTATTCGATCTACATTACATTAATGGAAGAGGGTGAAGCATATTTTGATAGTGTAAGTATGATAATTACTTTTGTTTTAATTGGGAAATTTTTAGAAGTTTTAAGTAAGAAGAATGCTGCTGACACATTGGATATAATTGGAAAAGATATACCTAATGAAGTTAAAGTTTTCAAAGATAATTCCATAGTTTTATGTAAATTAGATGATGTAAATGTAGGTGATATTATCGTTGTAGGTTCTGGTGAACGTGTTTTATTTGATGGTGAAATAGTTAAAGGAAGTGGAAATTTTGATGAATCAAGTTTAACAGGTGAAAGTGAGCCTATATATAAAGAAAAAGGTGATAATGTTGTAAGTGGGACTGTCAGCATAGATGCAGATGTGTATTTTAGAACTGTAAAAGATTTTGAACATTCTACATTATCAAATTTAGTAACACTTCTTGAGAGTGCTATTAACAAAAAGCCAAAAATTCAGCAGTTAGCTAATAAACTTAGTGAATACTTTTCAAGTGTAATTTTAGTATTAGCATTTATTACATTTGCAGTATGGTGGATGTGGCCACATAGTTTTGAAACATCTTTTATGGTAGGTATATCTGTTATAGTTATAGCATGTCCTTGTGCTTTAGCTCTAGCAACTCCTGTGGCAACATTAGTTGGACTTAGCTTGGGAACTAAAAAAGGTATTTTATTTAAAGAAGCAGCTCAACTTGAGACTATGGCTAAGGTAGATACACTAGTTTTAGATAAAACAGGGACATTAACAGTTGGAAAACCTGAAGTAGTAAAAGAACATATATATGAAGAGTTTGATAAAACTTTACTTTATTCTTTTGTTAAAAATTCAAATCATCCAATTTCAAAAGGAATATTAAAATATTTAGATTGTAATAATGAAATTATTTTTGATGAATACACACAAGTGCCAGCTTGTGGAATTATTGCAAAATATAATAATAAAACTATACTTGGTGGAAATAAAAAACTATTAGATGAAAATAGTATAGATGTAGACTTTTCAAGTGATAATTCTTTATTCTATTTTGTAATAGATTCAAAAATAGTAGCAATTTATGAACTAAAAGATAATGTAAAAGACGATGCTGAGAAATTAGTTAAATCATTAGCTAAAAAAGGTATACATAGTATTATGCTGACAGGAGATAATGGCAAAACTGCTAAGAGAGTGGCAGATGAAGTTGGAATAAAAGAGTATTATTATTCACAATCACCACAGGATAAGTCGGAATTTATTAGTAAGTTAAAAGAAGAAAATAAAACCATAGTTATGGTTGGTGATGGTGTTAATGATATTTTAGCATTAGCTCAAGCAGATATATCAATTGTGATGGGAAGTGGAAGTGACATAGCTGTTGATGTAAGTGATGTAGTTTTATTAAATGATTCATTAAAGTCATTATCTGATGCATTTAAAATATCTCGTACAACTTTTGGGTTAATAAAACAGAACTTAGGTATATCATTAGTATATAATGCTATAACAATTCCTCTAGCAATGGCTGGTTATGTTATACCATTGGTTGCAGCAATCTCTATGAGTGTCAGTTCACTTTTAGTTGTTGGAAATTCTATGCGTATTAGATATAAATGGCAAAAGTCATAAGGAGCTTTTAAATGGATAATTGGGTAATAGCTATGATGCTTGGTGCATCTATTTTTTTAGGTGCAGTTGCTTTGTTTGCATTTTTATGGGCTATAAAAAATGGGCAGTTTGATGATCAAGAAAAGTTCTTAAATGGTGCAAAATTTGATAATGAAGATGATTTAAATGATGCTATTAATATAGAGAAAAAAAGAGAAGAGTTAAAGAAAAAATATAAACCTGAATAAGTTAATTCAACTACCGTTAGAGATAGTTGAATTGATAGTAATTACTTACCTATAGTTTGTGCAAATGCGTCTAAATCAGCGTCAGAGTATTTAGCAACTTGACCTTTCATAAGACCTTTCATAGGACCACCATAAGAACCATCTTTGTAACCTTTAAGTGCAGTAGCGATATCAGCATGGCTCATATCAGCAACAATTTTAGATTTACCAAGAGCAGCTTTCTCCCAGTTTTGACCATGACAACCTTTACATGCACCAGCATTAACACCAGCCATTAAAGCTGTACAAGCACCTAAAGTAACGATAGCAGAAGTAATTTTTTTCATTTATTTTCCTTAAATATAAATTATCGGAATTATTATAGTGGTTTGTGTCTTAAATAATATTTAATAAAATATAAAATTTCACAATTTTATTATTTAAAAAAATTATATTTTGTGTTCAGTTTGTTAGTGGTATATAATTTGCTTGATACTATGTTAAACATAGTGTGAAGGAAAAAAATGATAAAAAAATTAGCATTGCTAACAGTAAGTATAAGTAGTGTTTTCGCTATGCATACTGCTGAATTAAATATAAATCAGTATGATTTAGAAGCAGGTGTTAAGCTTGATATGGGACAATTTAATACGACTATAGAGCCTAATACAACTTTTATTGGATTTAATTATTTAAAAGCTGATACTGAACATGATTCTATAGCTGGAAATAGTAATATAGATGAACTTATAGATTTTAACTTTATGGTTAAACAAAAAATTGAAAATACTGATTTGACGGTCGGTCTTGGTATTAAAGCTGTGTATACATCTAATAAGTTTGATAAGAAATATGATTATTTATCTTTACCAATCGGTGCAGAAATAATGTATAAGTTACCACTAGATATACCGACACCTTTGAAATTAAAAGCTTCAGCTAACTATGCGCCTAGTTCATTAAGTTTTTCAGATGCAGATGGTTATTTAGATTATAGATTTGAAATGTACTTAGAACTAATGGAAAAAGCATCTGTATATTTAGGTTATAGAAATATAGAAACAGAATATGACACAAAATATTATCATTATAATAATGATATTACGTATAACAAATCTACATACTTTGGAATTAAATTTTCTTTCTAATTATTAATGAACACATAGACAGGTGATGAATCTATATTTATTATATCATCACCTATCTTTTCTCCATCACGCGAATAAACTTCAAAATAATCTTCTTTTTTTAAAGTAGTTGGACTTAAAGACCAGTGTATTTGCAGTAATTTATCTTTAACCTTACATTGAAATACATAATGATCTCTTTTAATATCAAGTCTTAAAAATTGTGCTTCTTTGAGATAGTTTATCATAGTTTTATATGTATTATATGCCGGATATTTTTTTATACCATCTCTATTGTCAATAAGTCCGTAACCGGGAGCTATTAGTTGATGCCAAGAGAGAGCATCAACTTGTTGTGATGCTAAAGCTAGTAGATAATATCTAAGCATAAAGTTCGCATAACTATCTGTATCTATACACTCTTTTTCACTTGTAGGTGCATATGGAGCAGTATTAGAGATCGGCCAGTTTATCTCAGTAAGATAAAGTTCATGTTTTGTTTTTGGACTCAGCCAAGTCATTGTTGCTAAAAGTGCTATTTTATCTGAAGCTGAAAAACCAAGTTGTGTATTTTCAGGTGCACCGCGTCTATCTACATATAACAGAGCAGATACACCGTCATATTTATATTTAAAAAAATTAAAAAGTGTATGCGCAGTAAAATGATATTCAAAATCTATCACACCACTGCCTATTAACTTTAAGTCAGGATATTTTTCTTTTTTTAAATCATATGCAACTTTATAAAAATTATTGTATTCATCTACACTGAAAAATCCCCATTTTGCACGGTTTATAGTTGTCCCAATTTCGTAAATATCTATTTGATCTTTTAGAGTTGAAAATATAATATCTAAATTGTTTCTAAAAAGATTTAGATCCTCCACATTCTCTCTGTCTTGCATTATTTTTAGTGTTATTTTTTTATCGTTTACATTGGATAAAAACTTTTCTAGTTCATTTAAAGTAGACATTTCCCAAAGTTTTAATCTAACTAAAATATGTTGAACATCAAGTTCTTTTATATACTCAATAGTTTTATCTGGCTCTCTTTGATAATCGACTCCTAAACAGAAAAAAGAATTTGTATCTATTTTTCTATGTTTTATAAAAGGCATCATGAATAATGATAAAGATAATACAGGTAACGATATGACTAAAGTTTTTAAAAACGACAGTATATTTCGCCTTCTCAGAATCTTTTTGTATCTTTTATTTTTTAGGGGGTATGGTTGATCGGAATAGTTATCCCATATATATGGTTGTTTCATAAGGTTAATTGTAGCATTATTTAGATAAAATGTTGCAAATTTTGCTGGAAAGGAAACAATATATGCATAAAGGTGCTACTATACTTTTATTTGCTTTTAGAAAGAGCCATGTTGGTTTCCTTAAAAGAATTGTAAACGAAAGTACTTCACCAAATAGCTTTAAAGTTATATCAAGTAGAGAAATATTAAGCATATCATGTAAAGGCTTGTCTGATCTGAAAAATATTAGCTTCAAAAAAGCATGTGATTTTGCAACAAAAGAATTTTTTGCTAAAAGTGGTTTAAAATTTCCAAAATTTTTAATATATAGTTTTTTTAGTATTTTGGCATATATAACTTATTTTCGATATTATAAAGTACTGAGTGAAGGGTATACTAAAATGTTACTGTGGAACGGTGGAAAGTTCAGACAGCTGATCGCTATAGAAATCGCAAAGCTTAAAAATATTCATGTATACTATTATGAAAACGGCTTACTTCCAAATACACTAGTCTTAGACCCTTCAGGAATAAACTTTGAAAACAGTTTATCAAGAGATGTAAAGTTTTATGAAAGTTATGAAAATGATAAAGAGCTTCCAAAAGAGTTAGTTCCTAGAGCTACTAGACATGTTGAAAAGTTTAATAGTGATAAAGCTACAGAATTACCATCAGAATATATCTTTGTACCTTTTCAAGTTGATTATGATACGCAGATTATTAAAAATTCTCCATGGGTTAAAAATATGAGAGAATTATTTAGTGTTATAGAAAATACAGCAAAAAATTCACATCAAAATTTTGTATTAAAAGAACATCCATCAAGTGGTATAAACTACCCTGATTTGCATAAAAGAGTTAAAAATATTCCAAACATGTCATTTCAAAACGGTTATTCAACACAGGAACTGATTGAAAAAAGTATAGCTGTAATAACGGTGAACTCAACTGTAGGGATAGAATCTTTACTTTTTCACAAAAAGGTTATTGTTCTTGGTAATGCATTTTATGCAATAAATGGAATAACTCATCCTGTTAAATCTTTAGATAAGTTAAATAAACTAATAGGTAATTTGGATAATTTAGAAATAGATGTTGAATTGGTAGATAAGTTTTTAAGATATCTTAATTATGACTATTTGATAGAAAAAGATGAAGAAGTTTATAAAAAATTTGCAAATTATCTATTAGATGAAAAAAATTAAATAAGGAGTATATATAGATGAAAGGTATAATATTAGCAGGAGGAAGTGGTACAAGGTTGTACCCTATAACAAAAGGTGTATCTAAACAGCTTGTTCCAATCTATGATAAACCTATGATCTATTACCCACTTTCTGTCTTAATGCTTGCTGGTATAAAAGAAGTTTTAATTATTTCAACTCCTCATGACTTACCGAGATTTGAAGAACTTTTAGGTGATGGTTCAGATATTGGTATGAAGTTTGAATATGTAGTTCAACCAAGCCCAGATGGACTGGCACAAGCTTTTATTTTAGGAGAAGAGTTTTTAGACGGTGATGATGCATGTTTAGTTCTTGGCGATAACATTTTTTACGGACATGGATTGACTGAACTTTTAGCGCAATCTGTGAAGAATGCAAAAGAGCAAAATAGTGCTACTGTATTTGGTTACTATGTTAAAGATCCTGAACGTTACGGTGTAGCTGAGTTTGATAAAGACGGGAACGTTACATCTATAGAGGAAAAACCAAAGGAACCAAAAAGTAACTATGCTGTTGTTGGGCTGTACTTTTATCCTGGTGATGTTGTTAAGAAAGCTAAAAATGTTAAACCATCAGACCGTGGTGAGTTAGAAATTACAACCCTTAATCAAGATTATTTGAATGAAAAAAGATTAAAGGTTGAGTTAATGGGCCGTGGATATGCTTGGCTTGATACTGGAACTCATGAATCATTGCTGGAAGCTGGTCAATTTATACAAACTATTGAGAACAGACAAAGTTTAAAGGTTGCATGTATAGAAGAGATAGCGTATGAAATGGGTTATATTTCAAAAGAGAAACTATTAGAACTTGCAGAGCCTCTAAAGAAAAATCAATATGGACAATATCTTATAGCTAGAGCTGCGCAGGGTGTTAAATAGATGAATTTTATAAGAACAGAGATTGAAGATGTAGTTATAATTGAACCTAAAGTACATGGTGATGATAGGGGTTATTTTGTAGAAACTTTTCGTGCTGATAAGCTAGAAGAATTTTTAGGTTATAAAATAAGTTTTTGTCAGGATAACGAATCAAAAAGCTCTAAAGGAGTTTTAAGAGGCCTTCATTATCAACTCTCCCCTGCGGCACAGACAAAACTTGTTCGTGTAATTAAAGGACGTGTTCTTGATGTAGCAGTTGATATAAGAAAAGGTAGTCCTACTTTTGGTAAACATGTAGCTGTTGAACTTACAAGTGAAAACAAAAGACAACTTTTAGTGCCACGTGGTTTTGCTCACGGTTTTGTCGTGCTAGAAGATGACACAGTATTCGCTTACAAAGTTGACAACTACTACTCACCTGAAAATGACAGAGGGATTGCTTTTGATGATTTAGATATCAATATAGACTGGAAAATACCACATAGTGAACTTAATTTATCAGCTAAAGATAAAGTACAACCTAAACTGAACGAAGCGAATGATATTTTTGAATATGGTGTAGATTACTATGCATAATATTTTAGTAACTGGAGCTAATGGACAACTTGGTTCTGAAATTAAAGAACTGTCTTCAGAATATGAAAATAACTATTTTTTTACAGATAGAGAAGAACTTGATATCTCTAATGAACAAGCAGTCAAAGAGTATATAAATTCTAATAATATAGACGTTATTATCAATTGTGCTGCTTATACAGCTGTTGATAAGGCAGAAGACGATCAAGAAAATGCAAATAATATAAACCATTTAGCAGTTAAATATTTATCAGAAATAGCAAAAGAAAAATCTGTAAATATGATTCATGTATCAACTGATTATGTGTTTAATGGAAAAAATCATAAACCTTATGTTGAAGAAGATTCTGTAAATCCAAATAGCGTATATGGAAAAACAAAATTAGATGGTGAAAATGCTATGCTACATATTAATCCAAAGAACTCTATAATTATAAGAACGTCTTGGGTATATAGTAGTTTCGGAGCTAACTTTGTAAAAACAATGCTTCGTTTAGGTAAAGAGAGAGATGAACTTGGTGTTATATTTGATCAAGTTGGGACTCCTACATATGCAAGGGATTTGGCAAAGATTATTTTAGAGATACAACCAAAAATAGATAATGAAAATGTAGAGATATACAACTACTCAAATGAGGGTGTGTTATCTTGGTATGATTTTGCAAAAGAGATTATGCGTATGGCCAAATTAGATTGTATAGTTAACCCAATTGAGACTAAGGAATATCCAACTCCTGCTTCAAGACCACACTATTCTTTACTAAATAAAGCTAAAATAAAAAAAGTATTTAATATAACCATCCCATATTGGAAAGACTCACTTGATGAATGCTTAAGAAAACTAGGAGAAAGAAAATAATGAAATCTATTTTATTAACAGGAACAGCAGGCTTTATAGGTTCAAACTTTGTGCCTTATTTTTTAGAAAAATATCCAGATTATAAACTTATTAATCTAGACCTTTTAACATATGCAGGTAATTTAGAAAACCTAAAAGAGTGTGAAGGAAATCCTAGATATAAATTTATAAAAGGTGATATTTGTAATCGTGAATTAGTTGAGTTTATATTTAATGAATACGACATTCAAGGGGTAATTCACTTTGCAGCAGAAAGTCATGTCGATAACTCTATAAAAAATCCTGGAGTATTTATAGAAACTAACGTTAATGGTACATTCACACTTATAGATGTAGCATATAAATATTGGATGGATAAACCATTTGCTTACAAAGAAAAATACAACAACTGCAGATTCCATCATATCTCAACAGATGAAGTTTACGGAACACTTAGTGACGATCCAAATGATCTGTTTACAGAAGAAACTCCTTATGCTCCAAATTCTCCATATTCTGCAAGTAAAGCAAGTAGTGATATGGTTGTTAGAAGTTACCAAGAGACTTACGGGTTAAATACGGTTATAACAAATTGTTCTAATAACTATGGACCAAAACAACATGATGAGAAACTTATACCTACGATAATTCGTAAAGCACTTGCAAGTGAACCTATCCCAATTTATGGTGATGGTAAAAACATACGTGACTGGTTATATGTACTTGATCACTGTAAAGGGATAGATATTGTTTATCATACAGGTATAGAAGCAAATGTATATAACATCGGTGGACGCAATGAGAGAACTAATCTTCAAATAGTTGATCGTATATGCTCTATTTTAGATGAGAGAGTTCCAAAAAATGAGAGTTATAAGGAACTTATAACTTTTGTAGAGGATCGTGCAGGACATGATAGACGTTATGCGATAGATGCAACAAAGTTAGAAAATGAGTTGGGCTGGAAAGCTGATGAAAATTTTGATACAGGAATTATCAAAACTATAGATTGGTATTTGGAGAAATATGCTATTTAATTCACAAGAGTTTATCTTTTTATTTTTACCTATAACGTTTTTTATATATTTCTTTTTATTAAACAGAAGGTTAGTAGTAGGGGCAAAGGGTTTATTAGTTTTTTCATCGTTGTTTTTTTATAGCTGGTGGAATATAGCATACTTACCT
>NZ_JBFHGL010000020.1 GCF_041583195.1 Sulfurimonas sp. | reverse complement strand
ACTCTTTCAAAAGTAAGTGATCTTTTTTTCTTACTAAGTTTTAGATCAAATTTATTACAGAAACTAGCTACCAGATCACCTGTACATTTAATATCACCTTTAGCATTATCAATAATATACTGTTGATATTCACCATATATATCTTTTTGATCTTTTGACTCAGGTCCTTTTTTAACTTCAGGTTTTGTTGATTTTTTAGGTTGAACTTTTTTAACTTCAGGTTTTGCAAACTTTTCTACTATTTCCAAGTCATATTTTTTAGATCTTTTAATAGTAGTTTTTAAATCTGCTTTTTTAGCTGCTGTATATAAAGCCTTATTTTCAATTGTAAGTGCTTCAAATCTTTGAGTCTCTTCGTTTAGTTTGATTATAACTTGAATCTTTTTCATCGTTTTATCCTTTTAATGTTTTGATAAGATCATTATCACTAATTCTACATTAAGAAGTCATCAAGAATATAATAGTTAAGTATTTTTTCCACATAGTTTAGATTATTAGCATAAAAGCCTAAACCGCCAGCATCATTACAACGACTTAATTCGAGTCGTTGAAGTTTGGTAACATCACGAAAATCTTTATTTTCAGCTTTAACTTCTATTGCAACATAACGACCCCTTACACAACAAGTTATATCTGAGACACCTTTTCTATTGGCGACTACTACTTTGATTGAATAGGCACCAATACTTTTCAAATAATTAAGTATCTCAGTTTGAACAACCTTCTCACTTTTCATTTTACTTTAATACCGTTATAATAAATAGCTTTAGGTTTCCAATTTGGATCTAGCAACCAAGCTAGATCTTTATCGTAATTTTTATTAGTTACTTTTTCAATAAGTCTTTTAGCAATATTTTTCTTTTTAGGTTTATCTTCGATTATCTCTTCAAATAGATCGTCAGAGTCATCTTCGATGTTTTCCGTATAAATATAGTTAAATTTAAAATTACCATAAACTGTAACATAATCTTTATGTAAATCTATAATCATAGCTTTAGGACACCAAAATTGTTTGTTACCTTCACAATTAAATAGAATAGCTTTTTCTGTTCTATGTTCAATATTTACAATGTCAATATCTACATTCATCATTTTAAACTCTCCAATAATTCTTTTTGAGTTACATTCTTTTTAGCTAAAGATCTCATGAGTCGATATTCAACCTGACCAACGGCAATGTGTAAATTTCTTACAATATTCTTTTGACCTTGACGATGAAGTCTTTTGTTGAATTGTTGATATAACTCTAGACTCCAATTGAAGCCAAACCATACAAGAAGTGAACCACCATATTGTAAATTAAGACCATGACCAGCAGAAGCAGGATGAGCCAATAACATTTTAATTTTTCCATCATTCCAATCTTTAACAGCTTTTCCTTCTTTGTCTAATGCTACTGCTTGAGGGTATTTTTTTAAAAGTCGATCAAGTTCATGTTTATAATTATAAGCTACAAGAATATTGTCATTTGGATTATCTTCGATTATCTCATCCATAGTGTCAAACTTCAAATCATGAATATGATGTACATTACCGTCTTCGTCATATACTGCACCAGATGAAAACTGTAATAACTTATTTGATAATGTAGCTGCTGACATAGCTGTCAGATTTGCATCAGTTATTTCGATTATCATATCATTCTCAAAATCTTTATATAACTTTTGTAATTTAGGTGTTAAGGGTGTATCTAATACCGATGAGATATATTCAGGTAATTCTAAATAATCTTCACTTGACATTGATAACACTAGATCTTTTATTTTATTTTGAATAGTTTCAGCTGCACCTTCTTTAATTTTATAACTATAACCCATAAAATCTGAATCAAAATAAGTTCGTCTATACATACTGATGTTCTTACCAAGTCTCTCACCTTGATCTAACACATAGATTTGAGACCAAATATCAGTATAACCATTAGGTGAAGGAGTACCTGTAAGAATTACTGAATATTTTAGATACTTTAATATCTTCTTTAAAGCTCTAAACCTCTTACTTGTTGGATTTTTAAATGATGAACTCTCATCAATAACTAACATATCAAAAGGCCATTTGGACTTATAATGATCTACGATCCAAGGAATATTTTCACGATTGATAACATATATATCAGCTTTTCTATTTAGAGCTGCAATTCGTTCTTTTAAATTACCTGTAACTATTGAGAATTTTAAATGTTTTAAGTGTGACCAATTTTCAGCTTCTGTGTGCCAAACTGTTTGACAAACTCTCAACGGACCTACAATTAGGACTTTTGTCGTCGCAAAGTCATCAAGTAGTTCTGTTGTAGCTGTTAGTGTTGATACTGTTTTACCTAAACCCATATCCAGAAATAAACCACTATGTTCTTTTTTAATAATATGTTTAACAGCTTGATTCTGATATTCATGTAGATTTGATCTATTGAGCATATTCAACTCCAAGATCTTTTAAGTGTTTAATACATAGCTCAATATATTTATCTTTATCAAGATCTTTAGGTACTTCATTATTATAAGGTAAATCCATAATCGGTTTTGATCCATCAGACTTTCCAACCTTATTACCATTCTTAACATAGGTAATTGGATCACCGTCTGTAGAGTAATACCACCTTACAACTTTACCAAGATATTCACTTCTCCACTCGGCGCCACCAGTAACTTTTTTACATACAATAAATTTTGTTATAGTGTCACAAGTATCAATTGTATCAGTGAAGCTTGTTCCATCAATAAGATACTTTTTAATCGCATCATATACAATAGGATATTCTACATTTTTTCTTATGTTTGAATCAGTGTAGGCACCTTTAGCTTTGGCATAACCATCATAAATAGCAACATAATTATTAACATCTCTAGCATATAAACCTTCATACACACCATGTTCCATAACCATACCTGTTACAAGCTCCCAATCATATATAATAGCCTCAGCTTCATCTTGTCGGTCTTTATCACAGAAGTATTCTATACCATCGGTATTTGATGAAACTACTTTAAAACCTTTCGACTCTAATTCCTCTATTAACATAAGAAGCATTAGCTGCCCGGTAATTGTAACCTGTAACATAAGATCTGGTGAATACAGTTTTGACCATTTAGATCCTAATTTACCGAAGACACCATTTAAAGTAAGTTTAGTCGAATCACTTGACACTTTATCACCTCGAACCTTTGAACCAGTTACAGGATGATTTCTAGACCAATAGAAGCCTTTATATACTTCTAAGAAGTGTTTACCTAAATGTTTAGGTGTATAGTCGTATTCGATAATCATTGACGGATAATAACTAGCAACATCGGCGTTTCTCATAACATGTGTGTCATCTGAAAGTACAACCAGCTTTTTTTCTTGTGAGTGTAAACCACCAAGACCGATGTTGTAAGTTGTCTCACCTAACTGAATAGTTTCTTTTTTAAGCCAATCTGGAATTTTAGGTGAACCTTTACCATCAAGCTCAAATGGTTCTTCTTGTATTCTTTCAAGTATCTCATTAAGTTGATCTGACATAAATTTAACAAAATCAGGAGCTTTATATATAACTTTATAGCTTGAAGGTAGTGATACTTTTTTAACTCTTATATTCTTCTTACCCAGTTCATATATAACAACAGCTTCTGCAATTTGAGCATCACCTTTTGACATAAGATCTAATTTATAATTATCACTCATATTGTATCTTAGCTCAATAGCTTTAGCAATTTCATTATAAAGATCTATAGTTGTATCTAAGTCGTTTATATTGTATTTTTTCCATACTTCATATTGCTGTTTATTTAACGGCATATCATACTCATAAGGTAGATCTTGAAGTTTCTTAGAATGAAGTCGTGCACCATATAATTTTAAACTAACCATAACACCTGGTGCAGGTTGTGAAAGATCAATATGAGTCATACCAGGTATTCCTTCAATAGCAAAATTACGAATACTTTGCCAAGCTGGATAACCCTCTTTAATCATCTCCTCACTCATTTTAAATATCTGCTTACATGTAATACCTTGTAAGCTTTTTAACATAACGGGTACGTCATATCTTTCACCATTAAAGGTGATGATTGTATATTTTGAAAGTATCGATCTAAGCTTCTTACGGGACTCTTTATCAAGACCTACATTTTCACCATAAGCTTCAATTTGAATAACCTTACCTTTTTCAATACTTTTAAATCCAACAAGGTAAGCGTTAGGAGCTACCTCAATATCACATACAACTAATGGTTTTCTTTTTATAAACATATTTATATCCTTCTATCATTTTAACTCATACGATAAGTAGCCGTGAAGCTACTTATCTAATCAATTAAAGATCTTCATCTTCTTCAGTGTCATCTTCAATATCATCGAAGTCATCATCAGAAGCTACAACAGCATCACCAAATGGCTCACCGTCTTTAACAAATTGAATACCTAAAAGATTTGCATTAATTCTTTTACCGTATGTGTTGTCTTGTGCCCAAGGAGAAATAATAGCATTAACAAAACAACCAGCATACACTCGATCATCTTCTTCTGTTAAAGGAGTTTTATCTCTATCGATTACAGTCGGTCTTTTACTGTTAGCAGCTTTAACTGCCCACATACCTTCATATCCATCATATTCTTTATCTTCAAAGATTTCATCACCATCTTTAATACAAAGCATATCATCTTTAACTCTTTTTAACTTAGCTTCAGTTTTACACTCTTCAATTGCATCTGAAATAAGTTTATAAGTTTTCTTATCACTTTTTGGAAACAATAGAGTTGCCTCATACTTACCTTGTTTACCTGCTTCAAATTCACTCTTTTGAAATAAACTTGGAAAACTTAATCTTGCATTTTTTATCATTATTTTTTTATACATTTTAGATCCTTATCATTATATCTTTATATGTTTTTAGTATGAACTGTATCAGGGACAAAAGACGAGAACTTATAGTTCGTCGTCTAAATCTTCAAAATTGTCAGCAACAGCTTTTTCTGCTGGACGCTTATCACTTGTTGGAGCTACAATAAGCTCACCTTCAGGTTTAATCCATAACTCATTAAACTTATTAGCTTTTTGAGTACTCACTTTACCCAGTATCTTTTCAGCTTGGTTTGGTGTTACTAATTTTCTTGGAGCAACATCATCGATCTTACACCAGTCTTTTAATTTCTCATAAGCAGCTATTTCATCAGACCATTTTTTTCTAGTTTGTTTCTTAACTAACTTATAACCATCAACATCATTACCTTCAGCTAATTCATCATAGATACGACCTTCATAACTTTTAGCTAAATTTTCAATAAATTTAAAGTTACTTAAAAAAGAAGTTACCTTATCAATAGGTAAGATTTGAGCTGAAGCTTTTACATCATCTTCTTCAATATCTTCAAATAAATCATCCATAAGTTCTTCAGCATGTTTGTTTGCAGCTTCACAGAAACTTGCAGCTGGACACCATTTACATTGTGTCTCACCAGGTATACATCTAGCATTATCACCAAGAGCTTCTGCTGCTAAAGGTTTAACTTCTTTTTCGATCCAATCAATAATCTCATCAGGTGTAACTTCCCAACTATTAGTTCTGTTACCGCCAGTTCTTTCATTGTCTTGTACAATATGTAAAATGATATTATCAATATCATGAAATACAGATAACTCTTCATAAGCACCATAAGCATAAATCTTAAGTTGTGAATTCTCTTCAGCAGATACTAAACCTGCACCAGTTTTAAGATCTACAATATGTAAATTACCATTTTCAACAATAACAGCATCAGCATAACCTGATTTGTTCTCATCTTCAATATCATAATCTTCTGGATAAATTGAATTTAGATCAACTACCATTTCAACTATAAGTTCATGCTCGTCATCTTTTTTACAGATAGCTTGTACATAATTAGCATATTCTTTAGCTTCATCATACATCGATTGATCTAAAAATTCAATATTACCTACTGAAATTTGTACACCATTATTAGGTGAAACTGATTTACCATTTAAAATATCTTCACCAGCTTGATGTATTGTTGTACCTCTTCTGGCTGCTGAATTGGACTTGTTTTCTATATCAGCTGTTAATCCTATCGAGCCTGGGCATTTAAGCCAACGACTCGATTGAGATGGACTCAGCTTAGCGTGAGCTGTACTCATCTTATTCTCCTAAAGCTTCTAAGTCTGCAGCTAGTGCTGAATAATCAGCTTCATCAACTTCAGATAGTTTTGTACCATATTTACTAATAACTTTTTTAGCTGCCATTCTATCAGTTCTTTCAACTGCTTTTTTAGCAATACCTGTTAAAGCTTTAAGATCAATATCAGAAGCTTCTTTTTCTTCAACTTCACCTGCTGTTTCATCTTCAACTTCGGGTTCTTCAGCTGGAACTTCTTTTTCTACTTTTGGTTTTGTAGTTGTTTTAGGCTTTGTAACCTTTTTAGGTTCTTCAGCTTTAACATCTTCTTTTGTTTCAACAACTTTAGCTGCAACTGTACTTATTGAACTGTTACCAAGATAACCTTGTAACATGTTAACTGCTTCTTGAGCTTCCTCTTTGCTTGTAATTTGAATTGTGATATTCATTTTGTTCTCCTTGTTTTTTAAGATAGTATCATTGTATAGAAATATACATTAAGAATACATTAGTCTATAATTAAAGTTAGATTATTCATAGATCTACTTATAGCAACGTATTTATGATCTTTACTTGGTAAGTCATACCAATCAATAACAACCTTATCAAAAGACTGACCCTGAGCTTTGTACGTGGTTCTAAATTGCTGATGTCTAGCATAAGGTGAGTTTTTAAGATTAAAGTAATTGATCCAACTAAGTCTCAGATCATTCTTTTCACTTTCAGTCATTTTCCTTTTCATCAATGAGTTGTTATCAGTATTGTATTTCTTCTGCATTTTCTTTTGTAAGTTTTGAGCAGCTTTAAATCTTTTCTGTAAAGTTTTTTTATAAACACCATAATCACCAACAATGATTGTAGGAACTTTATTATATTCATTAACATATATTGTTTCACCATCAAGTCTTTCAACATCACATGACCAGAGTTTATCATCTATCATTCTTGGTACTGATGTTATAACTACTAAATCATTATTATTAAAGTAATTAGTTAAAACAGTTTTATTACCTATAGCAGCTCGTCTTTTAATTGAATCATCACAACCACCAAATGTAAGCATTGTATCACCAAGTTTACCATGACTATAACCTAGAAGCTGCTTTTGCATATCACTAAGAGTTTCGTTTGTGTGAGCCATATATATGGCATTAGGTTCAAACTTTAAATCTGTAATGTCACCAACCTTATCAACATGAGATAGTAATTTTCCTGTATCTCTAAAGTGAGTAATGATTTGATCTAACCTTTCATCTTGAACTCTAAAGTTTTTTGTAAGTGTTATTGTCTTATCACAAAACTTGGACCAATCAACAGGATTATCTTTAATCGGATTTAATTGAATCGGATCACCAAATAAAACTAATCGTCTAGGAGTTATTCTTGTTAAGATACCTTTTAACATACTTTCACCTAACATAGAAGCTTCATCTATAATAACTATTTTATTATCAACCCCATCCAGATCAATCTCATCAAGACAAAAACTTATAACATCTTCTTCTTTATCGACATTAATATTGATTGTAGGTCTGATCTTAAAAAAGCTGTGAATAGTTTTACCACCGATCTTAAGAGCTGCCGATTGTGTTGGAGCTAATAGAACATAATTTGTAGGATTTAATCTACCACATAATTCTTTTATAATTTCACTCTTACCTGTACCACCTTGACCTGTTATAAATAAACTTTTAATATCATCATTCATAGCTAGATTTAAAGCTTGTTCTTGTTCTTTACTTAATTGCATCGTTTTATCCTTTTAGTTTTTATTTGATTAACCTTTTCTTAATCCGTCAGCCGTTCTAATAACTGGAGCGGAATAGATTCGTCTCATTTTAGTCTCACACACTTTACAGAACTCATCTCTTGATGATTCACTCATTGGTTTATTAACCTCAATATCTTTTTTACATTTGTCGCATACATAATTGTATTTCATAATTTAACCTTAGCACTTTTATTGTTAGCTACTTGAGCACCTATGACAAAAGACCGAGTCATTAGCTCTTTGATAAGATCTTTGTGTTTATCTGGTATTTTATTCATATCCTTTAATTTATTATCTAATAGTAAACCAAAATCATTAATGTTAGTAATTTCAATCTCGTTATAACTCATCATCTAAATCCTCAAATTCATGTGCTAAGAAGTCCATATCATAACCCTGTTCCCAAATAGTTATAGCTTCTTTTATTGTTGAACTATGTTTATGGTAATAGAATGGACTTATACCTTTCCAATCAGCCCCAGGATAATCTCTTTTGGTTACTGATTTATAACCCATTTTTTGTAAGATAGATCTTAACTCTTTAGCATTAATACCTCTTGGTGTTATTCTTCGACCATCATCATTTGTAGCTACTTCAGAAGCTTCTCGTAATAATTTAATATTAATTACTTTAGGTAAATCATCTTTATATGTTACAGTTATTAGATCTTGAACTTCATCAGCACCTTGTAACTTACCTTTTTCAATCTCAGCTAATTCTTCTTTATGTATTGACTCAGGTGGAAAGTTCGGATTGAAGTTTGATAAATCTCGATCGAGTAAATATCTTTTGAACTCGGTACCATAAGGACTTTCTGCTCGAGATAACTCATGTAAAGGTTTGAAGTAGTCTTGTCTTTTCTGACCAGCTATTTCCTCAAGATCTTCTAGTGATGTTAAAGGTGAGAATACTAACCACCATCTTCGATCATTCTCATCAACAGGTAAAGCATCTTTATAATTGGTAAAGGCTATGAAGTTACAAGTGTTACGAACTTCAGAACTAACTTCAAATTTTTCTTTTCTTGTTATAGTTTGATTTGTTATCAAAGGTTTAAGATTATTAAGTACCTCATAACGATTATGACCTAACAACTTAATCTCCTCTAATACTCTTAACATTTTACTTGAAGCCCAACTGTTATTTGAATCAGCAATTATAATTGAATCAACTACACCGGCATTAGGTTTACCAAATATATGATTGATAAGTAAATTACCTATAACAGATTTACCAATACCTTCAACTGATTGTATCAGAGGAACCCATAATATTTTTGTACCAGGATTTTGTGTTATGTAAGCCATGAAGTCAATCAAAGTCTCAGCTTCTTTTTCACTTGTAAGATATTTTAAATGTTGTATGAATTTGTCAATAAGTCTTTTACCCTGAGCAGTAAAGTCTGTAGCCTTCGGAACTGTATTTGAATCAAATAAATTTAACATAGTTCGACCTTGATCGTCAACAAATATTCTTTCATTAGTTGTAGGATTATATTCATGATCGACGGCGTAAGGTATAAGTTTCTTTTGAAAAGCTTGTTGAACGGTTAAAGTTTTTTTAAGACCTAATTTTTGTGAGACTTTTACCAGATCGGCATGAAGCATCATAGATACACCTTCTAAATCATGTCTCGCATTATTTGAAACTTGAAAATAGTTTTGTCTAGTGAATGAAGCTACTCTAACAAAATCATTAAATATATCAGTTTCAAATTCATCACCATCAATAACTTCAACCTCAATTAATTCTCGACCATATAATGGTTTTGTCATTTTTTGTATATCAGAATAATTTAAGTGAAGATCTAATTCGTTTGATCTAGATTGAAATGTTTTACAGATCTCATTGTTAATAAGTTTGTTTGTAAACTTAGGATAATCTATCCATTGTTTATTCGTTAATAGCTGCTCCATATCAACACTATCTTCACATTGCCTAATGGTTGATATTAATTGGTTCGTTTTGTTCGTTATAGCGTTAATATAAAGAGTTGCCATTGTTCGAGGTGCACCTTGATATTCACCTACCTCTTTCCATTTTTTAAGACAAGCATCTCGATCATCATAATTATCAGCAGTCTTTGACCACTCATGAAATATTTCAAAAGCTTCTTTAGTGTTACCAAGTTCTCTTTTTATAGCCGAAGCGTTTGCCATCCATTCAGCATATTCTGAAGCATCTAACCATTTTAATAATAGTTTAATTTCTTCAGGTGTTTTCTTTTCATACAAATCATCAACTGACATAAGGTCTTCATCAGCTTCGACCTTTATAACATCAACTTCAAGATAATCGCTCCAATCTTCAATATCATCATTTATAAATATCTTATCATGTAGCATCTCATAAACATAATCATTTCCTTCAAGCTGAATAGTTTGACCACCTGCAACAGCATAAGGTGTACATAATCTATCATTAGCTTTATGACATATAAAATCTATATCAGGATATTCTTTTTGTTGTATTCTTATTGGTGCGTCGACTGTTGTATAAATATGTAAACCACCAGATCCAGTTCTAACTGTAGGTATAAGTTCAACCATTAAGTCGTCTTCCAGTTTAGCAAGTGATTCTAAACCTTTTTTACCATTCTTAATATCTACATCGATTATCATATATTTTTTTGAAGGTACAACAGCATAGAATTTATCTTCATCATATTTACAAGAAGTCTTTTTACATTTCTTATCTTTGTCCAATCGACGATGTAAAGGTTTTTTATCCTCACCTAATTCAATCAATTGAAAACCTAAACCATGTTTATATTGATTATAAATTTTCTCTTCCATTTAAACCTCTTTTTATATTTATTAGTGAAATCTTATCATTCTAGTCATTAAAAGTGCATTAAGATTAAATCATCAAAAATCAAGAGTGGGTTGTCCCTCTACCCTCTTCTACGCTAATTAATAGTGCATGCCCAACCGCCCACATGCGTATAAGATATAATAATATAAGTTTTTTAGCTTAAAAGTATCTTTTCTCTTATATTTACACGAAAAGGAGGGTATGGGGACAACCCGGTCTAGTTTTTAAAAGAAACAGAAAAAACGCGTTAGTTTTAAAGTGGGTGGTGGGAAATTTATAAATTGAGTGCTACCTTCCTGTGCGTATGCGATACTATAATAGATTAATGTTGTTGTAATGAAAGATTGAATACAATAGGTGAAACAAAAAGACACAGGAGTAGAACAATGGCAACAAGGGTTATTGATCTTTATAAAGATAAGGCTGATGAAATAGCTAAGAGTTATGAGTCGGGTAAACATTACAAGGAACTTGCTAAAGAGTTTGAATGTAGTAACAATACAATGATGATAACATTAGGTGTGTTAGGTTATGAAGTTGAACCATGGGCACAAGAGCAAGTTAAGAAAAAGCTTGATTATATTGCAAAAGAAAAAGCTAAAAGGGTTAGACGAGCAAATGCCACAGTTAAAGAAACAAATAGTTAATGGTAAGCTAAAATGTTCTAAGTGTGCGTATTGGCTACCTACTTGTGAGTACGGTAAGTCTGCACACAGCTCGACAGGTTACAGATCTTGTTGTAAAGTTTGTCAGAAACATTATTATGATTCAAGAAGACGTAAGATCGAATTTAATTCAGGTATAATTGGTTTATATAAATTCGATTGTGATCATTGCAAAAAAGAATTTGTAACTAAGAAGTCCAGTAAGGTTTACTGTTCTGATAAGTGTAGAAAAAGAGCTTGGTATGAAGCTAATGAAAGAGGTAAGTGATGTTAAGTGAATTAGATATAGAACTCTTAGGTTTGACTGATAGACAACGAGCTTTTGCTGAAGAATACATTATAGATTTTAATGCTTCTCGTGCAGTTCGAGCTGCAGGTTATAGTGAAAAAGGTGCAAATGTACAAGGTGTTCAATTATTATCAAACATTAACGTACAGGAATATGTTCAACATTTAATCAAATTAAGATCAACTCGTACTAAGATAACAGCTGATATGGTTGTAGCAGAAATAGCTAAAGTTGCTATGTTAAATGTTGAAGACTTCTATGATGATATGGGATTAAAACCTTTGAGTGAATTAGATGAAAATTCTAAAGCTGCTATTTCAAGTTATCAAACAAAAAGAATTAAAACAGGTAAAGATCAATATGAAGATGTTCCTATTATGAAAGTACATGATAAGATGAAAGCCTTGGAATTATTAGGTAAACATACTGGAGCATTTGAAAAAGACAATCAGCAGAAACAACCTGTTAATCAAAATATAAATATTAGTTGGGAGTAAATCATGAATAATGAAATTGTAAAGCTCGAGTTAGAAAAAAGTAAGATTAATACTAAACACATATTACATTTTATATTAACTTTGTTAACTGGTGGTTTTTGGTCAATCATCTGGATTATAGCTACATTCAGAAATCAAAGTAGAGTTAAACGTATTGAGAATAAAATTCTTGAACTAAAGATTGAGAATGAATATAGGTCTTAATAAAAAACTTAAAGGTTTTGCTACTAAAGAAATGCGGTACAAAGTAGCTTATGGAGGTCGTGGATCTTCTAAGTCTTGGACCGTAGCTCGGATCTTGTTATTGATGTCAATGAACAAACCTCTTAGAATATTATGTACGAGAGAGATACAAGACTCGATTAAAGACTCAGTACATAAGTTATTAAGCGATCAAATTGATCTATTAGGTCTTACAGGCTTCACAGTACAGAATGATGTTATACGTCATTCTAATGGCTCTGAGTTTCTATTCAAAGGTTTATATACTAATCTCTCTAAAATCAAATCATTTGAAGGTGTTGATATATGTTGGATTGAAGAGGCTGAAAGTATTAGTGCCAGATCGTGGGAAATATTAGATCCAACAATTAGAAAACCTGGTTCTGAAATCTGGATAACTTTTAATCCGAGATACGAAGATGATGCTATCTATAATAAATTTGTAGGTGGTGAAAATATTCCTGATAATGCTTTAATTGTTAAAGTTAATTGGCAAGACAATAAACACTTTCCATTGGTACTACAAAAACAAAAAGATCACATGGCTCGAACAGATCCTGATTTATACTTACATATTTGGGAAGGTGAACTTAAGAAAAATACAGCAGAACAAATCTTTCATAGTAAATGGATTATTGAAGACTTTGAATCAAATCCTCGTATTGAACATTATCATTTTGGAGCTGACTGGGGATTTTCTCAAGATCCTAACACTGTTAATCGAGTTCATGTAGCAGCTCATGAGAAGTATGGACCTAATTGTTTATATATCGAATATGAAGCTAATGACAGACCTTACGATGAAGATGAACGTAACACATCAAGTGATTTAGATCAACTACCTGATTTATGGGAAGATGTTCCAGGTATAACAAGATATGAAATATTTGCAGATAGTGCTAGACCTGAAACTGTCAGTTATATGAACGGTAAGGGTTTTAATGTTTCAAGTGTATCAAAATGGCCTGGTAGTATTGAAGATGGTATTTCATATATTAGAGCTTTTGACAAAGTTATTATTCACAGTCGATGCAAGAATACAATATGGGAATTCAAATCATATAAATATAAAGTTGATAGTAAATCAGGTCAAATCACGAATAAGATTATTGATAAGTTTAATCACCATATTGATGCTATTAGATATGCCTTAAGTCTTATGATAAAAGGTGAGATTGTCGATTATAGTAAAATTGTATGATGTTATGGTACAATTGAAAAAATAAGAAATTGAGGCTCTTGATATGAACGTACAACAATTCAAAGACGGTATAACTTCTCTATTCAATAGTTTAGCTAACAAGAGAAGTGCAACAGGATCTAATACTATTACAAGTGTTAGAGTTCCTTTTAATGAATTGAATGAAATCTATAAAACTGGTATAGGTAATAAGATTGTTAGGATTAAAGCTGGTTATGCTTTAAAATCTAACGCTATAACTTTTACAAGTGATGAAGATAAAACATTCTACTTAGCTAAACTTGAAGCAGATATGAAAGAAGCATTCACATGGTGTTTAACTTTTGGTCGTGGTATAGTTGTTATTAATGACGGTACAGATTTATCTCAACCCCTTGAGGAAGTAGATAAACAAAATGTTAAGTTCGATGTGTTCTCAGGTGATATGGTTTCAGTTACTCAATATGAAATGGATCTTCTAAGTAAAAGATATTTACAACCAACATATTATAATGTTAGAGGTTACAATTTTCATTATTCAAGAGTTGTAGATCTTACTTATGTTAGAACAACTCAAGATGATGCACCAAGTTATAATTATGCAGGTATAAGTGAGTATGAGCTTATCTATAATCAACTTATCAATGATGGTGTAGTTGAAAGAGCCTCAGCTTCAATACTTGAAAAGAATTCATCACTATTCTATAAGATCAAAGGTTTCAAAAACTTACTGGAAAGAAAACAAGAAGATTCAATTGTTAAATATTTTGGTATGGTTGAAGATCGTCGATCGATATATGGTGCAGGTCTTATTGATGCTGAAGATGAAGTTATGAATGTAACTCAATCACTTACTAACCTTAAAGATGCTGATGATATATCACTTAGAAGAGTTGCAATGGTATCAGGTATTCCTTTACCTATGTTAATTGGTGAGAATGTTAAAGGTCTTAATTCAGCAGGTACTCAAGAGAAAACTTCATTCAATGAAATGATTGAGCTATTACAACAAGATTATCTAGTATCTAAAATGAATCAACTATTTGGTAAGTTAGGTATGAGTCCTATTAAGTTTAAGGATAATCAAAATGTAACACCATTAGAAAAAGTTGATTATGAGACTAAAGCGATCGACAATGCTGTTAAGTTATCTGATATGGGTTATGATGCTGAAAGCTATCTAAAAGAAAGAGGTGTTGAGGTAAAATCTAAAGATGAGTTTGAGTCTGAATTTCCACCATTTGATGATGTTAAGGATTTTTAGATGGCAAGCTTCGACGTAAAAACAATTGAGACTAAAAAGAAATCTGCAAAAGTAAAACCTTTAAGAACTCCTTTGACTTTAGAAAAGGAACTTGATAACTTTATGAAATTCATGGTTAAGTCTATGAGTAAAAGGTTTGAGACAAAAGTTTTAGCTGCTATGAACAAATCTACTGTTGATAAGTTTCAAGATGCTCAAACAGGTAACTATGCTAATATCTTTAATAAGTTAGTTCGTGAGTTTGAAAAGTCGATCAATGAACAATTCAGTCAAAAGAGAATTAACAATTATATTAAAAAGCTTTATAAGAAGACAAATAAGCTGAATGACAAAGCTTTTTATCATTCGGTTAATAGTAAGGTTGGGGTTGATGTAAAATCAATTATAGGTACTGATGGATTAAACTCTTTTGTTAATGCTAAAAGTCTTGAAACAATTGGTCAAGTGGTTAAAGTTAAAAAAGAGATGATGGAAAATCTAAGTCAGAATACACTTAGATTAATGTCAGCAGGTAAAAATTTAGATACACTATATGAAGAAGTTACCAACACAAAACAAAAGAATTTAAACAAATCTGAATTGGTATCTCGAAATGAACTTAAGACTTTTAACAGTCAATTAAGTGATAAGAGAGCTACAAATCTAGGTATACAAAAAGCTGTTTGGAATACAGTTGGTGACGAGAGAACAAGACCTTGTCATAGAAAACGTGATGGTGAAGAGTTTGATATAGAAAAAGGTCTTTATAGCTCGTGTGATCAAAAATGGTTAAAACCAGGCGAAGAGATCAACTGTAGATGTTTTGCAACTTATGTTGTAGAATTTGATTAGGAGTAAAATATGAATTTGGATAGTAAAAATATAAGACAATTTACTAATAATTTTAGTGAGTTAGAAAGAGTGATCGACACAGGTTATGTCGATCCATCAGTAATGTTTAAGGTTGATAAATTTGCAAGAACTATTTTACAAAATAATGTATTACAATTAGTAGCGAGTTTTAACAACTTAGATCCTTTTTTAACAACTCCTGCAAATCTATATTTAGCAAGTGATAATTCAAATGATACTTTTGAGGTTGTTATAGAATACATTGATCAAAACAGAGATAAGCAATTGATGAATGTTAATCTAACAGGTACAACTCCTGTAGATTTAGGATCGGATATTTATTGTATCTTTAGAATGTATAACAATAATGGAGTTGATCAAGTAGGAACAAGAGTTGTAGTTACATCAAATGTTACAGGAATTCCTATTGATGATACAGAAGTTTATTGTGATATGATTCTTACAAGTGGTGTAGCTGCCAATCAATCTCTAACCGGTATTTTTAGTGTACCTCGAAATTATAGCGCTTTTGTAACTAAAGCCTCAATCACTGCTGACAAAGGTAGTGATTTAAAAGGTGCATTTTTTATCAGACAGGAAGGTAGGGTTTTTAGATTTGTAAAAGCATTAGAAACATTCCAACAACAATCTGTTAGTTATGATATGTTTGAAAGAGGTTTAGAGAAAACTGATTTTAGACCTATAGCAATAGCTCAGACAGGTGGTTTAGCTTATTTTGAATATACTGTTATTTGTATTCACAACGACTACCTTGATAAATTTATAAGGAGTTAAAATATGAAAAGAAAATTAGTATTCTCAGATAACATAAAGATCACACTCGATGATAATGGTAAGACACTTATCTCTGTTCGTGATGGTGTTCAAGAATATGCAGGTATTGAAATTGGACTTCAACCATACGATAAAATATTTAAGATTTATCGTAGTCCTGAAACAATTCGAGCCATTAAAGATTCAATTGTAGGAATACCTATTACAAACGGTCATGTTGAATTAGAAGATATTCCTCAAGATCAGATTAAAGGTTATGTTGACGGTTCGGAACTTGTTCAATATGAAGATAAAAAACTAGCTTCAAGTATTGCAATTAAGAATAATGTTAAATTGCAGGATAATGTGATACAATTACTCGATAGTAAAAATCAGTTAAGCTTAGGTTATTTCGCAGAGACTGTTGATAACGACTTATATGATTTTGAACAAGTAAACATTATACCCCATCACTTGGCTATCGTGGAAAATGGAAGATGT
>NZ_JBFHGL010000019.1 GCF_041583195.1 Sulfurimonas sp. | reverse complement strand
TCTACAAGTAAAAAAGGGAAACGATGAGGGATTATTTTTTGAATTTGAGTTACATCCATAACCATAAAATATAGCCTTATATAATAATTTTGGATATTTTATCTAAAAAAAGTTTACAATCAGCATAAAATCAATTTCTCTTTAGTGTCTTCATAAACTTTTGCGTCTAATTCTAATGTTAGTTTTGCATCTTTTAGTACATTGATATCTTCAACAATTACTATAGGACTTAAGTCTGGCAGTGAGTATTCATCTAATAATTCAGAGCGTATTTTAAGCTCTTGGTCATAATTTAGCGGATTGTAAATAAGTTCAAAAATATTTTTATAATTTGTTGATGCTGTAGTATTAAAATGTTTTAGTGAAACTAGTTTTATTTCGTCTTTATTTAGATAATTTATATTGTTAGATTCAAATTCTATACGTCCAGTAGATTTTTTTCTTGGAAGTGTTGAATATGAAAGTATGTAAGAAGGAATTACTCCATTTTTACCTTTTAGAAGACGACCTGAAAATTGTCTATAGTTTAAAAATTTATGTTTGATAATTTTATATTTTATACCTTTGTCGTCAAGTTCCATTCTATGTTTGTAAAACTCTAATCTCTCTTCAATTGAAGCAGGCAGAATAGTATTTGAAATTGGATTGAACATCTCATCCATTATTTTGTTTTGTTGCTCTCTTTGCATATTTAGGGCAAAGAAACATCCGCAATAATCTTGACGATAGAGTTGTTCTTCTTTCGTAACACGTGACTGATCTTGTGTGCCGCCACCTGATCTATAATCTGGTGCTATAAATTTAATACCATGCTTTTGTTCGAACTCTTCACCTGAGCGTTTTAATTGTTCTTGAGACTTTAAAGGGCTGACTAAAAGGGTTGTTGTAAATGTTTTTTCACCTAACTCAAGTGCCTTGTTTGCAGATACGTCAAAACGCTTGTCAAAGCAAACTTCACATCGCTCAGCTTTTTCCGGTTTTCCTTCTAGACCTTTAACTGCTTCAAGCCAGTTTTTAAAATCATATTCGCCTTCAAGCAGATCAATACCCAGCTTTTTACAGCTTCTTTGTACATCTAGTAGTCGTAATTGATATTCGGAATATGGGTGTATATTTGGATCGTAGAAGAAGCCTGTAAGCTTCTCCTGCGGGTAGTCCTTTTGCAGCTTTTCTAAAAAGAAGTGGGAATCTACGCTGCAACAAATATGGACTAAAATGTTAAAGCCTTATTTGCTCTCAACTACAGAGATTGAGTTGATTCCGTCTTGCATCTGGATTGAATCTAAAACTGCAAAACTATCTGCATCATCTTCTTCAATTACACCAAAAACTGTGTGAACACCGTCTAAATGAGGAGTCGGTACAAAAGTGATGAAAAACTGACTTCCACCCGTATTTGGTCCGGCATGAGCCATTGAAAGTGCACCGCGTGAGTGTTTAGTTACATTTTTATCAGTTTCACACTCAATTGCCCAGTCAGGTCCGCCTGTACCAGTACCGTGAGGACATCCGCCCTGAGCCATAAATCCAGGGATTACACGGTGAAAGTTTAAGTCATTGTAAAAACCTGTATTTGCAAGGTGTGCAAAGTTAGCTACAGTATTTGGAGCTTCTTCTGGTAGTAATTTAATCCAAATAACACCTTTTTCAGTATCTATTTTTGCATATTGAAACTTGTTGATCTCTTCTTGAGATAAGTCGTATTTTTTAAGTTGTCTTCCAAACATTTTAAATCCTAATTTTTTTATATTTGAAATTATAGTTAAATTTTTTAAACACATTTTTAGTAGACTAACACTTTGATAAATAATTTTAATTTAAAAGGCTAAAAAATAATATGCTTATAAATAAGATGTATGAGTATTTAATGAAGAAAAAAAATATTGTTACGATCAAGCAGGCAAATATTTTTACAACTATTGTTATTTTTATTTTTACTATCATCTTTGCATTTCTTTTAATAGAAGAGAACTATTTAGACTATGAAAAAACACTTTTGAAAGAGATGTCTTTATCAAAAGAAAAAGTAAATATAGAACAGAGTGAAAAATATAAAGAGACTCAAAAGAAACTAAAAAGTATACTTATTAAAAATACTATAGCAATCGCTACTTTAGCATTTATATTATTTGCAATAGTTTTAGGGCTTTACAAAATACTTAACCACATTCTACAAAGAGATATTCAAGTATTCTTGGACTTTTTTAAAGAAACTGCACACAAAGAGTATATGTTAGACCCAGACAAAATATTTTTTAAAGATTTTAAAACAATGGTTGGTTATGCAAACAATATGGTAGATACCATTAGTGAGCAGAAAAAGACACTCAAAGACCTAAACCAAAACTTGGAAGAGAAAGTAAAACAAAAGACTCTTAATCTCCAAGTAACAAATGAAAAACTTCGAAAAGAAAAAGAGTTCTCCGAAAAGATACTCGATGCACAAAAAAAGTTTTTGCGTTATACGGTTCATGAAACAAATACACCTCTTAGTGTAATACTAACCTCGATAGAATTGTATACAATGCAGCATCCAAAAGATAAACATCTATCAAAAATTGAAGTGGCCGTTAAAAATATCTTCAGTATATATGATGATCTCAGCTATCTTGTAAAAAAAGATCAGGTTGAATATCCAAAGTCTATGGTAGATATGGGAGATTATTTAGATTTTCGTATAAGTTTTTTCAACGATGTTGCCCAGATGTCTAAAGTGAGTTTTGATTATAAAAAACCACAAAACTCTCTTCATATATATATAAATAAAACTAAACTTCAAAGAATCGTAGATAACACATTAACAAATGCTATAAAATACACCTTAGCAGAACAAGTTATAGATGTGACATTAAAACAATCCGGATCAAATCTTGAATTCTCAGTTGCCAGTAAATCAAAAGCTATTAAAGATATAGATAAAGTATTTCATGCTTATTATAGAGAGGAAAAAGATAGAGAGGGATTTGGACTCGGACTTCAAATGGTAAGAAACATATGTGATGAAGAGGGTATAGAGATAAAAGTAAGTTCTGATGAAAATATAACAGTTTTCACATATATATTTAAAATGATTGGTGATTAAGATGAAGATATTGTTACTTGAAGATGAGGTGATGTTAAATGAATCAATATGTGAGTTTTTGGAAGCCCAAGGACATCAGGTTGAGAGTTTTGTTGATGGTTTAGATGCACTAGAAGCTATAAAAAATAATATGTATGATCTTTTAATTTTAGATATAACTGTTCCAGGAATGGACGGACTTAGCTTTTTAGAAAAAATTCATGAGCTAAAAATTCACTCACCTGCAATTTATATTAGTGCATTAGTAGATATAGAGGATATATCTCGTGCTTATGACTTGGGTTGTTATGATTATCTAAAAAAACCGTTTCATTTAAAAGAGTTGGCACTTCGTATTGACAGAGTTAAAATTTCAAATGATACTCCACGTGTTCACCTTAGACTTTCAAAAAATTATTCTTATGATCAGGAACATTCAACTTTACTTTTTAATAATGAACCTCAAACACTTACAAAAAGACAATCTCAGATAATAGATCTACTTGCTAGAAACCGTGGCTTGGTAGTTGATTTTGAACAATTCACTAATTATATATGGACAGATACTTTTGTCGATAATGCAACCATCCGTGCTGAAGTGAATAGATTAAAAAAATCTTTAAAAGAAGATGTTATACAAAACATACGTGGTATGGGATATATGATAGAGAAGCCATAAAAATATAAGTGTGAGTAAATAGGTAACATTGCTATATGTATGTTACAAATATTCACATTTATTAAGAATGTATATAATTTTTTCAAATATAGCACCAATGCTATGTTCATGCTATTTTTCAATTTTACTATTAGGGTGTAATTAATTTCTGAATGAAGGAATGGGATGAAAAAAATAGTATTAAGTGCAATGGTTGTAGGATTAATTAGTTCTACAAATGTTCAAGCAGCAGAAGATCTGTCTTCTATGTTTAGTGAAGGTAAAGCAAGTGGTCAAATTCGTGCTTTTAGTATCTCGAGAAAAATGGATTATTCAGATCCTACAAAAGAGGATTATAGAAGAAAAGCTAGTGCAATTGGTGGACATTTAAAATTTGAAACTGCAGATTTTAAAGGTTTAAGTTTAGGTACGGCTTTTTATACTACAAACGGTTTATTTAACAGTGGTAACAAAACAGATTATACATCAGTAGATCCAACTTTACTTGGACCTGATAATGATGCATACTCTGTTTTGGGTGAGGCATATTTACAATACAAAATAGGTAATACAGTATTTAAAGGTGGTCGCCAAAAACTTGATACTCCTCTAGCAGGTAGTGATGATGCAAGAATGTTACCAAACTTGTTTGAAGCATATGTATTAATGAACTCTGATATTCCAAATACTACTTTAATAGCAGCTCATGTAACTAAGTTTGCTCAAGGTACGTTTGGTCGTGCATATGCTGGTGGTGTTTTATCTGCAACTTCAGGTTATTCTGCAGCTGACTCAAGAGACCAAGTTGGTACTTTTGTAAATATGGGTACGTATGCACTAGGTGCGGGTAAAGAAACTGGTGGTGTGTCTGTAGTTGCAGCTGCATATAAAAACGGTAACTTCAAAGCTCAGGTTTGGGACTACTATGCTCACGATATATTAAATGCAATATATGCTGATGCTACTATTTCTTGGACATGTTTAGTTAGTGATGCTGTTAAACCTTTTTTATCTGCTCAGATTATTTCTGAGAGTGATGTCGGTGATAAGTATGCAGGTAAAGTTGAAGGTATGTATTATGGTGTTAAATTTGGAGCTACTGTTGGTGGATTCACTGGTTATGTAGCATATTCTGAAACTACTGATAATGATGCAACTGATACTGCACTTCAAAATGCAATTATTACACCATGGGGTGGTATGCCGGCATTCACTCAAGGTATGGTTACTCGTCACCAATTTTTAGCTGGAACTACTGCTACAAAAGCTGCTTTAGTTTACAACTTTAAAGAGTTAGGTCTTAAAGCTGTAGGTTACTATACTGACTTTGACATGGATTTAAACAATGGTTATACTAATGGGGATGCAAGTGAATCAGGTTTTGATTTTATTTACAATACACCATTTGTAAAAAATCTTCAACTTCGTGTACGCGGAAATTTTGCTGATGACTTTAATGTAGCTGCTACAGGTGCTACAACTGGTTGGAGCGAATATAGATTTATAGCTAACTATAACTTCTAAAAAAGGAAAAATGATGGAAAAAGAACTTGTTGAAAAGATCAAAGCAAATCCAGATTATCAAAAACTAGTTAAAGTTAGAACTAGTTTTGCAGTTAAATTGACAATTGCCATGTTAGTAGTGTATTTTGCATTTATATTAACAATAGCATTTAACCCTGCAGCACTTGGTGCTCCACTTGGTGCAGATACTGTTACAACAATCGGTATTCCGGTTGGTATAGCTGTTATAGTGTTTGCATTTGTTTTAACTGGTATTTATACTAAAAGAGCAAACAGTGAGTTTGATGAACTTGCTAATGCTGTTAAAAAATCAGTGGGAGAGGACTAAGTATGTTTAATAGAGTATTTTTATTTTTAATTTTAGGTGCTGCAGCTGTAATGGCTGGTGGTGCAATAGAAGGTGAAGTTGCAAAACAAGATCTTAATATGTCTGCAATCATCATGTTCTTACTTTTTGTTGGTGGTACACTAGGTATTACTTACTGGGCTGCTAAGCGTACAAAGTCTGCTAAAGATTTCTACACAGCTGGTGGTGGAATTACAGGTTTCCAAAACGGTATGGCAATAGCAGGTGATTATATGTCAGCTGCATCATTCCTAGGGATCTCTGGTCTTGTTTACTTAAAAGGTTACGATGGACTTATCTACTCAATCGGTTTCTTAGTTGGTTGGCCAATAATCCTTTTCTTAATTGCTGAGCCTTTAAGAAACTTAGGTAAGTATACTTTTGCAGACGTTGCATCTTACAGACTTCGTCAAACTCCGATTCGTACATTAGCTGCGTTTGGTTCTATTGCAACTGTTATTCTTTACCTAATTGCTCAAATGGTTGGTTCTGGTAAGTTAATTCAGTTACTGTTTGGTCTTAACTATGAAGTAGCAGTTATATTAGTTGGTGTTCTTATGGTTCTTTACGTAACATTTGGTGGTATGCTTGCTACTACATGGGTACAAATTATTAAGGCTTTCTTACTATTATCTGGTGCTACTTTCATGGCTATAGCTGTTATGGCTCACTATGATTTCTCATTTGGTTCACTTTTCTCTACAGCAGTTGAGATGAAAGGTATAGAAGTAATGAGCCCTGGTGGATTAGTGTCTGACCCTGTATCGGCAATATCCCTTGCAATTGCTCTTATGTTTGGTACAGCTGGTTTACCACACATTTTAATGAGATTTTTTACAGTAGCTGATGCAAAAGAAGCTCGTAAATCAGTTTTCTATGCAACAGGTTTTATCGGTTATTTCTATATCTTAACTTTCATCATCGGTTTTGGTGCTATCGTTATGGTATTTACTAACCCTGAGTATTTAGATGTAGCTAAACAAGCAGTATCTGGCGGTAGCCCGATTCTTGGTGGAAACAACATGGCGGCTATTCACTTATCACATGCTGTTGGTGGTGACTTCTTCCTAGGTTTCATCTCTGCGGTTGCATTTGCTACGATCTTAGCGGTTGTTTCTGGTCTTACTCTAGCTGGTGCGTCTGCAATTTCGCATGACCTTTATGCTTCAGTATTCAAAAAAGGTGAAGTTGATTCAATGAAAGAGATGCAAGTATCTAAAATGGCTACAGTTGCTTTAGGTATCGTTGCTATCATTATGGGTATTGCGTTTGAGAAACAAAACATTGCATTCGTTGTTGGTTTAGCATTTGCTATTGCGGCTTCTGCAAACTTCCCGGTATTGATGCTTTCAATGTATTGGAAAAAATTAACTACTCGTGGTGCTGTTATCGGTGGAAGCCTTGGTCTTGCAACTGCGGTACTTTTAGTTATACTTGGTCCAATCGTTTGGGTACAAATTTTAGGAAATGAAGAGGCAATCTTCCCTTATAAATACCCTGCATTATTCTCTGTAACAGTTTCATTTGTTGCAATTTGGTTCTTCTCAATCACTGATAAGTCTCAAGGTGCTAAAGATGAGCAAGAGATGTTTGAAGCTCAATATGTTAGAGCTCAAACTGGTATCGGAGCTGAAGGTGCATCTGAACATTAATTAGTCCGCTAAAGGAAGTGAATTCCTTTAGCTTCGCTAGGGCCGCTGAGGCCACTAAAGCTCGACACTTCGTGTCAGAATTATTTTAGTTTAGTAGATAGGCGAAAATTTTTCGCCCGTCTTTTTTTATTATAATGGAGAAACATCTTTGAGTATATTAGACCAAAGAAGACTTATAAAATCTATTCACCCTTTTGATCTCCTTGAGGAGAAGGATATAGACAACCTCATGGGCAAAATCGATATAGCCTACTACACCAAAGATACCCTCCTGCTCTCTAAAACACTACCATCTATTGCATTTTACATAATAATTAAAGGCTCTGTTACAGAATATATTGATGATGAAATTCATAATGTTTATTCATCAGGAGATAGTTTTGATGCAGATGCTTTGATATATAATAAAACAGAAGGTAGGTTTGTAGTTGAAGAAGATCTGATCTGTTATGAGATTAAAAAAGAAGACTTTTTACTTCTTTTAGAAGACAAGCGTGTTCAGAGCTACTTTTTATCAGATTTCGTTTCTCGCCATCAAAACTTGAAACACTATGATTCACAAAGTGAACTTACTCCGTTTTTAATGGCTAGAGTTACTGATATATATATCCACAAAGCATGTTTGGTTGATCAAAACGATTCTATTCTTGAATCATTGAGAAAACAAAATAAGCTTAAAGCAAAAGTTATTTTAGTAAAAAAAGATGATGAATATGAGATTGTAACAGATACTAATCTCAAACAAAAAGTGCTTTTGGCAGGACTGGATGTAAATGAAAAAATTTCAAAAATATCTAGTCCAGGAATTATATCGATAGATATAAACGACTTTTTATTTAATGCACTTTTACTTATGACTCAAAACGAGATAAAAAGAGTTGTCGTTACAGATGAAGAAAAAATTGTTGGAGTGTTAGAGCAACTAGATCTACTCTCATACTTTGCAAACCATTCACATCTAATAGCAGTACAACTTGAGAAAGCTGAATCTATTGATGATCTTAAAGATATCCAGTCTGATTTAGGTAACTTGGTAACTATCTTAAAAACTAAAGGTGTAAAAACAAGATATATCACAAAGTTGGTTTCAACTTTAAATATAAAAATATACAAAAAACTTTTTTCTATGAGTGTTCCAAAAGAGCTTGAAGATAAATGTTGTCTTGTAGTTTTAGGAAGTGAGGGCAGGGGTGAGCAGATAATTAAAACTGATCAAGACAATGCCCTGATCATCAAAGACGGTGTTGATGAACAGCTGTTCAAAGAACCTATGCTAAAACTAAATTCATACCTTATAGAACTTGGTTTTCCTAAGTGTACTGGCGATGTCATGATCTCAAATGAATTTTGGAGACGCAATGTTGAGGGGTACAAATCTCTGATCAAGTCTTTGGCTAATTCTATGGATGAAGACAAGCTACAAACTTTGAGCATTATCTTAGATGCTCAGGCAGCAGCCGGTAATAAAGAGTTGTTAGATGATGTAATGAATTTCTTACATACTAATTTTCACTCACGTGATGATGTTTTAGCTCATATGTCAAAAGCTGTGCTTAACTTTGAAACTCCACTTTCAATGTTCAGCTCATTCGTAACTGATAAACAACACAATAATAAATTAGATATCAAAAAAGGGGGAATATTTGCTTTAGTTCATGGTGTTAGAACACTTTCTCTTCAATATCAAGTGAATGAAACTAATACTGTTGAACGTATAAAAGAGTTGAATAACAAAGGTGTAATAGATAAAAATTTTGCAACAGAATTAATAGAGAGTTTTGATACTTTAAGTGCTGTAAGACTACATGCACAAAGTGCGGACAAAGATGAAAACTTTGTAAATCCTGCAAACTTGGAAAAGAATCAACGTGATCTGTTAAAAGATAGTTTCAAAATCGTTAATAAATTTAAAAAATTCATGAGTTTTCATTTTCACTTAAATATGGTTGTGTAATGTTTAAGAGTTTTTTTAATGAACTTCGTAAAGCTAGAGATTTAAAGCGTTTAAAAGACGATAGTTTTAAGTTTCTGTTTGAAGAAAATAATAGCGATGAATATGTAGTGTTTGATACTGAGACAACAGGCTTAAATCCTAAGAAAGATGAGATACTTTCTATAGGTGCAGTTAAGATAAAAAATAATAAAATACTAACATCGCAAACTTTTGAAATGTTCATACAAAACTCTTGTGACATTAGCAGCGAAAGTAAAAAGATTCATGGGATCAGAGAGATTGATTTAGTAGATGCTAAAACAACCTTGGAAGTTATTCCTGAATTTTTAAAATTTATCGGTTCACGTCCGCTAGTTGGGTATTACTTAGAATTTGATATCGCTATGATAAATAAGTATGTAAAACCCTTACTTGGGATTAAACTTCCCAATAAACAGATCGAAGTATCTGAAATATACTACGATCAAAAAATAGAGTTCATTCCTCAAGGAAATATTGACTTGAGGTTTGGTACAATCCTTGAGGATTGCGGTATCCCTAATATGGGTGCACACAATGCAGTAAATGATGCCATTATGACTGCAATGATATATTTAAAATTAACAAAAGGAAAAAATAATGTCAGATAAAAAGCCAGTTTTTAAACCAAATAAAGAGTTTTCAAAAAATGCACGTATAAAAAATATGTGTGAGTACCAAGAGTTACAAGATTGGGCTATGGAAGATTACGAAGGTTACTGGGGACATTTCGCAAAAGAGAAGATCGATTGGTTTGAACCTTTTACAAATGTATTAGATGATTCAAACATGCCGTTTGCAAAATGGTTTGAAGGTGGAAAACTAAATGTTGCTCATCAATGTATAGACAGACATTTAGATTCTCGTAAAAATAAAGCAGCTATTATTTTTGAAGGTGACCGTGGTGATAAGCAAATTATTACATATCTTGAGCTTTTTTATGAAGTGAACAAATTTGCTAACCTTTTAAAAGAAGATTTCGGTGTAAAAAAAGGTGACCGCGTTGTTATCTATATGCCAATGATTCCTGAAGCTGCTTATGCAATGCTTGCTTGTGCTAGAATCGGTGCTATCCACTCTATCGTTTTTGGTGGATTCTCTGCTGAAGCTCTAAAAGATAGAATCGAAGATGCTGAAGCTAAAGTTGTTATTACTGCTGATGGTGCTTTCAGAAAAGAAAAACCATATATGCTAAAACCTGTTGTTGATGCTGCTATTGATGCAAATTCTCCAGTTGAGAAAGTTCTTGTAGTTGAGCGTAACAACGAAGATGTTGAGTGGGTTGCTGGTCGTGACTATTCTTACAATGAACTAATCAAAAACAAATCTGCTAAATGTGAAGCTGAAGTTATGGATGCAGAAGATCCATTATTCTTACTTTACACATCTGGTTCTACTGGTAAACCAAAAGGTGTACAACACAACTCTGCTGGATATATCCTTTGGGCTCAAATGACTATGGAATGGGTATTTGATGTAAAAGAAAACGATACTTACTGGTGTACGGCTGACGTTGGTTGGATTACTGGTCACACATACATTGTTTATGGTCCACTCGCTATGGGTGCTACTACAGTTATGTTTGAGGGTGTTATTACATTCCCAGATGCTGGTCGTCCATGGAAAATGGTTGAAGAGTACAAAATTAACCAATTCTATACAGCTCCGACAGCTATTCGTGTACTACACAAAACTGGTGAAGATGAGCCTGCTAAATACGATATCTCTTCTCTTAAAGTTCTTGGAACAGTTGGTGAGCCAATCGATCCACCGGCATGGAAATGGTACTATGAAGAAGTTGGAGCTTCTAAATGTGCTATCGTTGATACTTACTGGCAAACTGAGACTGGTGGTCACATCGTTTCTCCACTTCCTGGTGCAACTCCAATTAAACCAGCTTGTGCTACTTTACCACTGCCAGGTATAATGGGTGAGATTTTAGATCCTGAAACTGGTAAAAAAGTAGGTCCGGGTGAGAGCGGTTATATGTGTATCGTTAAACCATGGCCATCAATGATCCGTGGTGTATGGGGTGATGATGAAAGATTTAATAAATCATATTTCGGAGATGTAAAAAAAGACGGTGTACCTGTATACTTCACAGGTGATGGTGCAAACTACGATGAAGATGGTTATATAACAATCACTGGTCGTACTGATGACGTTATTAATGTAAGTGGACACCGTATGGGTACTGCTGAAGTTGAAGCTGCTATCAAAAAACACGCAAATGTAGCAGAAGTTGCTGTTGTTGGTAAACCACACCCACTTAAAGGTGAAGGTATATTTGCATATGTTGTATTAAAATCTGATGATGGTGTAGCTGATGAAGTTGAAGAGGTTAAAGCTATTAACTCTATCATCAAAAAAGAGATCGGTAACATTGCTTTATGTGACGACATGATCTTTGCACCGGGTCTTCCAAAAACTAGGAGCGGTAAAATAATGCGTCGTATCTTACGTTCAATCGCTAAAGGTGAGGCTATCACTCAAGATATCTCAACTCTTGAAGATCCAAGTGTAGTTGCTAAAATTGAAGCTATGGTAAAAGGTTAAAAACCTTTTACTAAGCATATAAGTGTTATAATTTCATAATTTATTTATAGGAAATATCTTATGGAATTATGTGTAGCACTTGACTTACCTACAAAAGAAGAAAATTTAGATCTTATACACAAGATCAAAGATCATAATATCTGGCTAAAAGTCGGACTTCGTACTTATATTCGTGATGGTGAAGACTTTTTAAAAGCTATCAAACAAATAAATCCAGATTTTAAAATATTCCTTGATTTAAAACTTTATGACATTCCAAATACTATGGCTGATGCAGCAGAATCTATTATGGGACTTGGCGTAGATATGTTTAATGTTCATGCTAGTGCTGGTAAACGTGCTATGAAGACTGTAATGGAGCGTTTAGAAAAGTATGAAAAAAGACCAATTGTATTGGCTGTAACTGCACTTACATCATTTGCTGAAGATGAGTTTAGTGCTGTTTATGAAGCTTCTATTGCAAGTAAGGCTGATCAGTTTGCAAAAGATGCACAAGATAGTGGACTTGACGGTGTTGTATGTTCAGCATTTGAGAGTGAGTCTATTAAGAATATAACTTCAGATGATTTTATGACATTAACTCCTGGAATTAGACCTTTTGGTGAAGATGCAGGTGATCAAAAACGTGTAGCTGACGTGGCATATGCAAAAAGTGCAAAAGTTGATTTTATAGTGGTTGGTCGTCCAATATACAAGTCTGAATATCCTTCAGAAGTGGTAGCAAAAATTTTAGAACAGATCTAATTATCTTTTTTTACTTTTTTTAGAAGTGATTTTAGCTTCGGGTGTGTTTCATCTACTCTAAGAAGACAGTAATTTTTATCTAGTGTATATGTACCGTCCTCATTTATAAGTTTATGAACTATTAAATCATCTCTTTTATCTAGAGTTAGTATACGAAAACTCAGATTATCAAGTATAAGAGGTGGTTTCCCCCTTGTTTCAAAATAACTTAAAACCATATGATAACTCTTTGAAAATTTATCGTATACGATAGTCATATATAGTCTGCTTTTTTTAAAACCTAATTTTAAAAGTGTATAGTATTTTATGATCGCATAATCTTCACAATCTCCATAACCTATCTTTAAAAACTCTTTCGGTGTCTCCCAGTAGTCCGTAGTTTTGTTATTATTACTATCAGTTTTTGAAAGTAGTTGGTTGAGGTATGAGTTTACTTTTGCTAACTGCTCTTTTTTAGAAAGGTATTTGTAATAGTTTATAGTTTTAATGTAGTCTTCAACTCTATTTTTTGCCTTATTACCTGAAGTATTTTTTATTATGTCGATTTCTTTAGAAGAAAAATATGGGTAAGATGAAGCATAAACATTAACTGCAATAAAAATTATAAGAAGTAGTTTCATCATATACCTAGAACTTTTTCCAATTATTATACAATAATTACTTACTAATATTGTCTATTTAAGCTATATATTATGATACTCTTATTATAATTTCCACCTTCAAACGGATAGATGGGTGAGCTGGCTGAAACCACATCCCTGCTAAGGATGCGTATGGGTAACTGTACCGAGGGTTCGAATCCCTCTCTGTCCACCACTTGAAGATTAATCCCCTAAATTACTTTTTACTTATAATAAACATAAACATAACCATATTCTGATATAATCAATATTAAAGTTAGATATATGGATTAAATATGAAAACAAAAGGTCGAATACTTTTTTATAACCTTCAAACAGGACAAGGTAAACTGATCCTAGATACAAAAGAAAAACTTGATTTTTCAGTTGATGTCTGGGATGATTTTGAAGTTGGTCCTGAAGCAAATCTTTTAGTGGAATGTGATATTGAGGGTGACGTTTTAAAAAGTATTGTAGTTCCATCAGTGACTAAAGAAACTGTAAAAGAAAATTTTCAAGCAGAAAACGATGTGATTTCCACAGAAGAGTGTACAGCTAAATACAGTGTAGCACAGACGCTACAAAGTTATTTTAGTCATATAGAAGACGTTATAGGCGAACCTCCTGAAATAATCAATACAAAAGCTCAACTTGACTACTTTTTATCTAAACGTTTTTTACTTACGGCATATAACAACCTACGAGGTCTTGACCCATCTTTATATGAACACAAAGAAATTAAAAAGAAACTAAACATTATAGAAGATTTACAAAAAGCATATAATAGTATTACTGAAAAAGATGATATACCTGATCTTGCTTTTGAAATGATTTTTTTACGTGTGCAACCTGAATATGTACAGTATCAAAAAGCAAGAGAAAAATGTCTCAATGGCATTCCGATTTTAACTAGAATTATAAACTCATTAGAACCGGAGATAAAAAGGGGTGAGGAAAATTTAAAATCTATAAATGATAATAGAATTAAGCCAAAGCTTAAAGAGAAACTCAAAAAAATACGTGGAAGATATGTAGATGCTATTCATGAAAGGGCATGTTTAACAGAAGAACTTGCTGATATGAAAAATATAAAAGCTATATACAAAGAAAAGTATTTTCATGAATTTGAAAAAGAATTATCTATACTGCATGTAAAATACAAAGATATGCTATCTAGAATTCTTAATTATAAAGCATACGATTTGGATATTTCCATTTGGAAGAATGCAGGTCGGTCAAAACCGATACAAGAATTTTTTAGAGATGCAGGTATAAAAGGTGATTATTCAACTAAAACTTTTTTACGTTATTATCTTGATACACTTGATAAAGATAAACTAAAAGATGAACAAGCAGAACTTTTTAAATTACTGGAGTATTTAGAAAAGACAACTTAATATATTTCTGAGCAGCTAAAATAGCTACTCTTATTACAGATATATTATGCAGATATTCTTTTAATAGATATATCTTTATTATTTGGTTCAACTAGTTGAGTATTTATCTTTTCTATACTTAAAATACTTAGTACATCTTTACTTGTTTGATCTTTAGGAAATACTACACTTTGAACTAGAGTACCATTACCTATTATATATTCTTGCAATGGTTTAATGCTGTTCATATCAATTTCAGGTATATCACTTAATGAATTAACCAATATACCTATATACCCACCGTCATTACCATATTTTAATATTATAATCTCTTCATATTCCTCTGTAATGTCTTCATTTATAAAATTTTGTATATCTATAACTGATACAACGCTGTCGTTATATATTACAGTACCTTTAAAATGATGATTGCTGTCCATCTTTATAGTAGAGATTAAATCGTTTATACTGATTGATTCGATCACATCAGATGCTTTTACACCCAACCATTGTGAACCAACCATAAAAGAAGCTACATCAATGCTATTTTCATTTATTTCAGATGATATATCTTTTTCTAAAGAAAATTTTTCATCTAAGTCAATTACCGTTTCTTCAACATTACTGATATATGAAAAAACAAAGTTATACACATCATTTTTATAATCATCTTTTTCGCTCTTATATTCACGATATCCTTTAGAACACTGAGCTCCAAGTGCGTAATAAATACCATTAAATTCTACAACCTCACTTAATGATTCACCTGGTTTTAGATCAAAGAACTTTTTATCAATATTAAAAGTTTGACCTGTAGTGTATTCATGATTATTTGAAGCAATAATAGTTTGATCTTTTGTTGTCAGTACAGAGAAAAGTCCATCTTTAATTTTTCCATTATTCTCTTTAGGAAGAGATTCATTGATCATAGCTTCAAACTCTACTTCTGAATCAAATACAATACCGATACCTCCTAATACCTTTTGCTCATTATTTAAAGAAAGAATAGGAGCATTGTAAATGTATGTATGTTTAGAGTTGTATAAATTTGATTTTTCAAAATCAGATACATAATATTTGGATGAATCTGTTATTTCTAACGTTTTCTTTATCCATTCATCTGAAAGTTTTTGGCCTACTAAATAAGAATCTTTTTTATTTGAAACAGCTGTTACTACTCCATTTCTGTCATATACAAATAGGTTTGTATAAACTGTATACAGATCATTAATATATACTAATATATCTTCAATCTGTTTTCTTTGTGGAAGATCTATAGTTTCATTCTCAAGGATAGTTCTAAAGTCTGGAGTCAATGCCCACCATCTACAGTCATTAGCCCTTTCATATAGGTTTCTGTCCATAATATCAAGAATAAGATCAGCTAAAAATAGGCAGTCACCTAGAACCATAGTCTTTGTAAGGTTAGCCATAGAAGTTCCGATAATATTTTTTGTATCTTCTCCGGTTTTGCGGATCTCTAATAACAGTGCTTTTGAAAACTGCTTATTATTGTTTTTTGAATTGCTTTGTTTTATATTTCCATTCCAAATAGCTCTGTTGAGGTTGTTTTGAATATTACTAGCCTGCACAGGAATATTTTTTAACTCTTCTGAAAACTGATTTCCGTGTTGTAAAATGGCAAGAAGTAATTCTTGTGAGATTTCAAAGTGATCGTTTCCAAGATCTGAGAAAGCATGATCTAATGGAACCATTATATGACCATACCAGCCAAGACCGTAAAAACCTTGATAACCATTAGTTTTACAGCTTTTAGATATATAGTCTCTTCCACCAAATGAAACTATTTTATAACTTTCATCAAATACAGTTTCAAGCTTTGAACCGATTCTGATATGATAATCATCACTTGTTGCTATAACCTCTGAGTCATCATTTAAAATAGTTATACACTCTTTAGTTGTATGGTTTATAAGGTTTTTAAAGATTCCCTGCATTTCATCTTCAAATTTAAAACATAAACACAATACCCCGATCGCTTCTGAATTAACATCATTTGTTTTTGTAACTTTATATGAATAAACCAAGCTTTTTTTATGTTGAGGTAAAAAATCATGATATTTAAATGTTTCTACATACTCTTTATCAGTGTTTATAGCTTCAAAAATAATCGGGTCTTTTGATTTATCTACAATATTACTAGAGTCTATGTTAGCAACTATATCTCCATGTGTATTCATAAGTACAATGTCAAAATATACGCTGTATTTATCAACATACTCTAAAAAACGATCTTGTATTTGAGCTAAATCATCTTTATATTGTTCGTTAAATTTAGATTGATGATTTTCAAGAAAGTTTCTTATCTTCTCATCAGTTGCTAAAAAACCTATGTCTGCTGTTCTTTCAAAAAGGTTTCTAATAACAATATCTACAGCTACCTGAGCCTTTGAGTTCATCTCTGATACAGTTTTCTTTAATAGTTCAGAACCTAAATAATTTATAAGCTCTGATGACAGTGATGTGAAATTATTTTTAATCTTTGTCATATTAACACCAGCATCTCCGAGTTGACTTAAAAGAGACAAACTGTCCCAGTTTTTGCTTAAATCATTTAATTTTTCTCTACTCTCTTCAACAGGTTCCATGTATTTTATAAAAGGCACCAGTTCTTTAGATATTTGAAAGTTCTTGTACTCAACTAGAGAAGACTCCATAATAATTTCCTTGTAAATTATATTTTTGTGATACATATATGTTTGAGGGAATTGTATATGAAATAAATTCTCTGTATACAATTTTGATGTATAAAATTTAATCAATTTACAATTTTGTAATATTAATTAAAATTATATTTTAAACTATATTTTTAAGCTGTAATTATGAATATTCTAAATCTAAATTGATATAAAATCACAAATATGATAATATATAATTTATTATCATCAAAAAGGTTAGTTATGAAAAAATTACTTACTTACCCTGTGTTCATATTGCTATCATTAGCCGTGTTTAGTGTAAATGTATATTCTAAACAATTAGATATAAAAGAAGGTATGTGGTCATGGTCTGTGAGAATGGAGATGATGGGTATGGTTGTGCCTTCTACAACGTATAGTGATTGTATAACAAAAGAGGATTTAGTACCGCAAGAGAAACAACAAGCTAACGGTTGTAAAGTTATAGAAAAGAAAATTGTAGGTAATACAGTTAAGTGGAAAATTGAGTGTAAAGATGAAAATGGAAAGTCTACATCTACAGGAAAAATAACATATACTAAGACAACTGCAAAAGGTGAGATTGTAGTCAATGCTCAAGGAATGAATATGAAATCTAATATAAATGGGAAATATATAGGTTCTTGCAAGTAATACTTATTTAGAAAGTATATATATTCCCAAGTGGAATTTAGCATTTAGTAATCTATGCATTCATCTTCTTCATTGTCATCATCATATGCTACTTCAAGCTCGAAGATTTCTTCATAGTTTATATCAAACTCATCAAAGTGGTTTATGTAGTGACAAAAGTTCATATCTTTAACTTCTACTATTTGGCTCTCATACATTTTTAACTCCTTATATCTTGTAATGATTGATTACAAGTTGTATATTAGTTATATTGCATAAGGTGTGCCACAACTCTTTAATTATTCTTTTTAGCTCTATAAGCCCCTAAAAATAGGGATTTTATAAGCTTTGTAATTCTATACAATTTTGTAAATACTAAAAAATATTACATTAAATATCTACAAAATTGTAGATAAGATATTACGTTTTACAAAAATGTACATATTCAAACAATATTTTATTTTATAGATCTACTCCATCCCAAAATTCATCATAATTTAAGTTGGTCATAGCATTTTCATCTTCTAAGTTTTTCTCTAGTAATTTTTTTTGTTCATATTCAAAGTAAAGCTCTAGTGCTTCATTTAAAATAGTGCTTGGATCTTTTTTTAATATCTCTGAATAAACTTCTAATTCTTCTGCTACTTTAGTGTTTAAATTAAATTTAAAATCTTTTTCCATAATATTGTGCTCGCTTTTATTAATATAATATGTTAACATAACAGCTCTATTTTTGTAAATCACTAACTTAATTTCTGCATTGTACCGCGGTACAATATATTTTTTCCATATAAAACAAATATAATAACGATATAAAATAATTATCAGGAGTATCTTATGTCAAGTGTAGTAGGAAAAATTACAAGCATAGACGGCGGAAAGTTCTACGTTAAAGGGGAAGACGGTTCATTAATCGAAGTAACGGAAGGTTATGAGATTCTTGAAGGCCAAGAAATTGTTGGTGCTACTACTAATAGTGGAATAGATAGTTTAATAATATCTTTAGCTGATGGTAGTGATGTTGTTATGCTTGGTAAACAAGCTCAATTATTTGATGCTACTTTAACTGATATAGATTTATCAGCACCGGAAGTTGTAACAAAAAATGATGCTATACAAGACTTAATGCAAGAATATGGTGAAGATATAAACCTAGATGATATAGAAACTGCAGCAGGTGGGGACGCTGCAGAGTCTACTGAAGGTGGGGAAGCAGTATTCGCTGAGTTAAATAATGCATCTACAGATGTTAGAGCAGATGTTCGTAGAGCAAAATTTGGAACTTCTAATGATGAAGATGAAGAAGATAATGAAGATGAAGCTGAAGAAGAGTTAGATATTTTAGCTGAAGATGAAAGATCTACTGGTGATTCTGACAGCGATACAGATACTGACACTGACACAGATACAGATTCAGATTCTGATACTGACACAGATGTAGATACTGATACAGACACTGATACAGACACTGATACAGACACTGATACAGATTCTGACAGCGATACTGATACTGATACAGACTCTGACACGGATTCAGACACAGATGTAGATACTGATACAGATACTGACACAGATACAGATTCAGACACAGATGTAGATACTGATACAGATACTGACACAGATACAGATTCAGACACAGATGTAGATACTGATACAGACACTGACACAGATACTGATGCGGATTCAGATACTGACACTGACAGCGACACAGACACAGATGTAGATACTGACACAGATACAGATTCTGACAGCGATACAGATACAGATACAGACACTGACAC
>NZ_JBFHGL010000018.1 GCF_041583195.1 Sulfurimonas sp. | reverse complement strand
AGCTTCGGATTTACAATGAATGCTGCATTGGCATGGTTTATAACATTTAACTTTGTAAATATAGCATGGGTATTTTTTAGAGCTAAAGAGTGGGATGATGCTATTAAAGTTTTAAAAGCTATGTTTGGCATGAGTGGGATTAGTTTGCACCCAAAATTGGAAAATATATTGTCATTTCTAACTATTTATGGGTTTGATTTTAAAGGTTGGCCAAATATAGCAATAGAAATTAATATGATATTGTATTTAATAGGTGCATCTATTTTATTGATGATGAATAATTCAAATTATTTGTTAAAAAATCATAAATTTACTTTATATAATAGAGTGTTTTTTATATTAATTTTTACATATGCTATTCTTAATTTATCAAATATAAGTGAATTTATTTACTTTAATTTTTAGGAAAAGAAATGAAAAAATATATAGTTGTTAACTTGTTAATTGTAAGTTGTATATATATATCAATTATTATTGTCAATTATTTAATGGATCCTTTTAATAAGTTCAATACTGAATATAATAAACAAAAGTTTTCAGTTAATACTGATAGAAGAATTGCAAAATTGATAGATTTTCGTAAAAAAAATAGTAAAGTAATTATTTTAGGTGGAAGTCGTAGTGATTCTTTGAGCGAAAACTTTTTTTTAAAATATAATATAGATATATCAAATATGGCATATGGAGGGGGTAGTATATATGAAATTATAGATACTTTTAATTTTTTTCTTAAAAATAACAGTTTATATAGTACCGATAAAGTTATAGTAGGAATAACTTTAGATATTTTTAATGAGTCATACTTGAGAAATGAAGTAAAAAAAGTACTTCCATTGGTTGAGAGTAATTTCAGATATTTAACATCATTTTATATATTAAAAAAATCTGTGAAGAAAATTTTTTCATCTGATCATAGGACTAAAAAGAGTACTAAAAAATATGATGTTAGTAAAACTATTGATTATGCAGCCAAAAGAAGGTATTCATCTTATATATTTCCGGTTAAAGAGCTTGAAAGATTGAATCTGATGTCTGAATATTGCAAAAAAAACAATATAAATTTAGTTTTTTTTATTCCACCAAATTATATTGAATTCGATAAAAAAATAGATGAATACAACTTAAGGTTGAAATATGATAAAATGATGAATGAGTTAAGAAAATTGGGAACAATTTATGATTTTAATTCTAATGATGAAATTAAATATAATATAAATAATTATTCAGATGGTATTCATTTCAAATCAAATATAACTGAGCTAATAGTCAAAGATTTAGCTTTAGAAACTAATAGTAGTTGTAATATTATAGGAAAATAAGGGTAGGTAGTGTTTCAAAATAAAATTTTATTAATAACAGGTGGTACAGGTTCATTTGGAAATGCAGTTTTAAGGAGATTCTTAGATACTGATATAAAAGAGATTAGAATTTTTTCTAGAGATGAGAAAAAACAAGATGATATGAGGAAACAATACAACAATCCAAAGTTGAAATTTTATATCGGTGATGTTAGAGATGTAAACTCTATAGTTGATGCTATGAGAGGGGTAGATTATGTTTTCCATGCAGCTGCATTAAAACAAGTTCCATCATGTGAGTTTTATCCTATGCAGGCAGTGGAAACAAATGTAATTGGTACTGAGAATGTACTTAATGTATCTATTAATGCAAATGTAAAAAAGGTGATAGTCTTAAGCACAGACAAGGCAGTATACCCTATAAATGCTATGGGTGTTAGTAAGGCTATGATGGAAAGGGTTGCAGTAGCTAAGTCAAGAAATATAGATGATTCTCAAACTATGATAGCGTGTACTAGGTATGGTAATGTTATGGCTAGTAGAGGTTCTGTTATACCATTATTTTTAGATCAGATCAAAGAAGGGAAACCATTGACTATTACGGATCCTAATATGACTAGATTTATGATGAGTTTAGACGATGCTGTTGAACTTGTTCTTTTTGCTTTTGAAAATGGAAAAACCGGTGATATATTTGTACAAAAAGCACCTGCAGCAACAGTAGGACTTTTAGCAGATACTTTAAAAAATATGGTTGGTAAACCTGAACATAAAGTGAATGTTATAGGGACAAGGCATAGTGAAAAACTATATGAAACACTTTTAACAAGAGAAGAAATGGTTCATGCAGTTGACATGGACGAATACTATAGAATTCCGGCAGATACTAGAGATTTAAATTATGATAAATTTTTTAATGATGGGGAAGAAGTAATTACACAAGCTCACGAATATCATTCCCACAATACAACTCAATTGAGTGAAGAACAGTTAAAAGATATGCTTTTAAAACTTAGAGAGATTAAGCCACAGTTAAAAGCTTTTGGAATTGTGTAAATGAAAATTTTAATTACAGGAAGTAATGGTTTTATCGCTAAAAATTTAATAACTCATTTAGAAAGAGATGAGTCACATAAACTTTATCTATTCTCAAAAGAAGATTCAGAGACAATTTTAGATGCATATCTAAGAGAGGTTGATTTTGTATTTCATTTAGCTGGTGTAAATAGACCAAAAGATATAGAAGAATTCTATACAGGTAACAGTAATTTTACAAAAAAAATTACAGAAGTATTGAGAGAAGAGAAGAAAAATATTCCTATATTGATAACATCTTCAACTCAAACTTCACTTGAGAATGATTATGGAAAAAGTAAGTTAGAAGCAGAAAAAGTACTTCAACAGTATGCTCAAGATACAGGCGCAAATATATTTATATATAGGCTGCCAAATGTGTTCGGAAAGTGGTCAAAACCAAATTATAATAGTGTTATTTCTACATGGTGCTACAATATAGCAAATAATTTAGATATACAAGTTAATAACAGTATTACTGAACTAAATCTTGTTTATGTAGATGATGTTGTAAAATCTTTTATAGAAAAACTAAACTTTAAAAGTGAACAGGTATATTTTGACATAGATACAGTTTATATAAAAACACTAGGTCAAATACAGGAACTTCTTTATAGTTTTAAAGACAATAGAACAAATTTAGTTATTCCTAATGTTGCTTCTGGCTTTGAGAGAGCACTTTATGCTACATATCTTAGTTATTTATCTACAGATAATTTTTCATATACTTTACAAGGTCATGAAGATGAAAGAGGGACATTCTATGAGATCTTAAAAACTCTAGATAGTGGTCAATTTTCCTTATCAACTACAGCACCTGGTATAACTAGAGGAAATCATTATCATCATACAAAAAATGAGAAGTTTTTAGTAGTAAAGGGTGAAGCTTTACTGGAATACAGACACATTGTGACAGGTGAAAAAATTTCATACAATGTCAGTGATAAAAAAATGGAAGTTATAGAAATGATTCCCGGGTATACTCATAATATTAAAAATACCGGAACAGAAGAGATGATACTATTACTTTGGGCTAATGAAGCATTTGATAGAGACAATCCAGATACATATTTTTTAGAGGTTTAAAATGATAAAAAAATTAAAAGTTATGACAATAGTTGGTACAAGACCTGAAATAATTAGGTTGTCTGCAGTTATAAAGAAACTTGAAGAGTCTGATGCCATTGAGCATATTCTTGTACATACTGGACAGAACTATGACTATGAGCTCAATGAAGTTTTTTTTAATGATTTTAATTTACGAAAACCTGATTACTTTTTAAATGCTGCAGCAGGTGCTCCTAGTGAAACAATTGGTAAGATTTTCATAGCAATTGAACCTGTATTGGAAAAAGAAAACCCTGAGGCTGTACTTATACTAGGTGATACAAATAGTTGTCTTTGTGCAATACCTGCAAAAAAAAGAAAAATACCTATTTTTCATATGGAAGCTGGTAATAGATGTTTTGATCAGAGAGTTCCAGAAGAAACAAATAGAAAGATAGTTGACCATACGGCTGATATAAACCTTACATATAGTGATATTGCAAGAGAATATCTTTTAAGAGAGGGGTTACCCGCAGATAGAATTATTAAAACTGGTAGCCCAATGTTTGAAGTAGTGTCTAGCAAGATAGAAGATATTGACAGCTCCAATATATTAAATGAATTAGAACTAAAACAGAATGAATATTTTGTAGTATCCGCTCATAGAGAGGAAAATATAAGTTCAGATAAAAACTTTCTTGATTTAGTAAATACTTTAAATAGTATAGCTGAGATATATAAATTGCCTATCATAGTTTCAACTCACCCTCGTACTAGAAACAAAATAAATGAATTAAATGTAGAGTTTGACTCATTAGTTTCTTTAATGAAGCCACTAGGATTTAATGATTACGTGAAATTGCAAAAAGAGGCAAAAGCTGTACTTAGTGATAGTGGAACAATAAGTGAGGAATCATCAATATTGAAATTTCCTGCACTTAACATAAGAGAAGCTCACGAAAGACCTGAAGCAATGGAAGAAGCAAGCGTTATGATGGTTGGTCTAGGGAAAGAAAGAATTTTACAAGGCTTGGAGATATTAAAAACTCAAACAACAGATGATTTAAGACTTGTTAGTGACTATAGCATGCCAAATGTGTCAGATAAGGTACTAAGAATAATTCTATCATATACTGATTATGTAAATAAGACAGTTTGGAAAAAACAATAAACATATGAATGATAAAAAAAACATACTTTTAGTTCATAGGTTTTTTTACCCTGATTCCCCTCCTTATGCTGTTATTTTAGACGATATGAGGGAAATATTAAAAGCAGAAGGATATCATGTAGATGTTCTTTCTAGTCAGCCATCATATAAGAATGTAGACTTTAAAAAAAATGAAAAATTTATATCTATTCATGATGATGGTTCAAAAACATATAGATTACCAGTTTTTAAATTCAAAAATAAAAAAATAAGAAATTTATTTAACTTTATTTGGTTTCCCACTGTTGTATTCTTTTTTTTATTATTTAAGAGAAGATATGATGTAATGACTGTTGCTACAACACCACCTGTAGTATTAGCATTTGTTGTTGCTGTAATTGCAAAGATAAAAAAAGTTGCGCTTATATATCATTTTATGGATATACATCCAGAAATAGGAAATATATCTGGTGAATTCAAAAATAAATATATATATCATCTATTAAAAAGAATGGATCTTTTTTCATGTAAAGTAGCATCTAAGATAATAGTTTTATCAGAAGATATGAAAAATTCTTTATTAAATCGAAATAAACAATTAAGTGATAAAATCGAAATAATTAATAATTATGATGTAAACTCTAAGAAAATATTTGACAAGGATTATTTTCAAGATAAAACTAAAAAACGTATTGTATATACGGGTAATATAGGTAAGTTTCAGGGACTTGAAGTTTTTATAGAATCTTTAAAAGCTAAAAAAGAAATTGACAATTTTGAACTAGTATTTGTTGGAGAAGGTAATCGATTAGAAAAGTTAAAAAAACTATCAAGTAGTATAAGTAATATAAAATTTATTCCTCATGTATCAATTGAAAAAGCAAGAAAAATTATTTCTGAAGCTGATATGGGTATTGTCAGTTTAGAGAAAAAAATAATAAATTATGCTTATCCAAGTAAAGTAATGACCTATTTATCAGAAGGAACACCAATATTAGTAGTAGCTGATAATGGTAGTGAATTAGAAAGTTTTATAAATGAAAACAACCTTGGCATATTTGTGGAGTATAATGATAGTGAAAAAATTTATGATATTTATAAAAATATAACAAGTAATAATATAAACTTTGATAGAGAAAAAATAAAGAAAGTATTTAATAAAAATTTTTCTAAAAACATTTTTAAAAAAAAGTTAATTAGTATTTTTAAAGATATATAAAAAGGATTTTTTTGAAAGATAAATATAAATTAGTTTTTTTAATAGGTGCTGCTAGATCTGGTACAAAACTTGTAAGAACAATACTTGAGCAGTCTGAAAACATTTCAGTTATACCATATGATATGAATTATATTTGGAAATATGGAAATTATAATGTCCCACATGATGAATTAAATGATATAGAATTAAGTGAAAAAGAAAAAAAATTTATAAAAAACTATATTGACAAACAACAACAAAAGACCAAAAGCCCAATTATAGTAGAAAAAACTGTATCGAATTGTCTCAGAGTTGACTTCATAAAAAAAATATTTCCTGATGCAAAAATAATTCATTTATATAGAGATGGTAGAGATGTCGCATTAAGTGCTAAGGACAGATGGGAAGGAAATTTATTTGATAAAGAGCAACAATCAAAAAAAGATATTTTTAAAAAGCTCTTGGACTTACCATTATTAGCCGTAATGCCATACTTATTAAATTATATAAAAATAAATGTTAAACATATTTTTTCAACTAAATCTTCATCAGTTGAAAGTTGGGGCCCTATATATAATGGAATAGATATTGATAAAGATAAATATTCATTATTAGAACTATGTTCTTTACAGTGGAAAAAATCAGTAGAATCAACATTAAAATCACTTTCAAAGCTTAAAGAAGGTGAAGAATACATTAATATAAAATATGAAGACTTACTGTCATCTACTAATGATGAAGTTAAAAAATTAGTAGACTTTATCAATATTCAAGACTCTGAAAAATTATTTGATTACTGTGACAAAAATATAAGAAGTAAGAATATGAATAAATGGACTAATTTAGAAAAAACAGAGATTGATAAAATTGAATTGATTGAAAAAGATACTTTGACAAAATTAGGGTATAAAATTTAACAGGATAAAAAATGCAAATACCATTTCATAAAACACATACAACAGAAGAAGAAATAAACTCTATGATAGAAGCTATTAAGTCTGGTTGGCTTACTATGGGACCAAGAACAGTAGAATTTGAAAATAAATTTAAAGAGTATATAGGTTCAAATGAAGCTGTAAGTATGAATAGTGCCACTGCAGCCCTTCACTTGGCACTTAAAGCAATAGGACTAGGAAGAGGAGATGAAGTTATTATTCCTACAAATACATTTGTTGCAACGGCTGAGGTTGTAACTTATTTTGATGCTTATCCAGTTTTGTGTGATATTGAAGAAGATACTTATAATATTGATGTATCTAAAATAGAAAGTTTAATTACTAATAAAACTAGAGCTATTATTCCAGTTCACTTTTCTGGACAACCATGTGATATGGATGAGATATATGCTATAGCGCAAAAGTATAATTTAAAAGTTATAGAGGATGCAGCACATGCAATACCAAGCAGCTACAAAGGCACTAAAATAGGTAGTCTTAGTGGTACAGATATAACTTGTTTTAGTTTTTATGCTACAAAAACATTAAGTACAGGTGAAGGTGGTATGGCTACCACGAGCAATAGTACTTATGCCAAAAATATGAAGATCAATAGACTTCATGGAATCAGTCGTGATGCTTGGGATAGATATACTACTAAAGGTTCTTGGTATTATGAAGTAGTTGATAATGGATGTAAATATAACACTACGGATATAAATGCTTCACTTGGGCTTGTACAATTAAAAAAACAAAATATGTTAAGAGATAAAAGAGCTGAAATTGCTAAAAAATATAATAGAGCATTTGAAAACTGTATAAATATTAAAACACCTTTTATAAAAAATGATAGAGAAACATCTTGGCATTTATATGTAATTAATATAGAAAACAGGGATGAGGTGATAGAAAAACTTAAAGAAAATGGTGTTGGATGTAGTGTTCATTTTATACCTATTCATAAGCATCCATATTATAAAAATAAATATGAATTTAAGGATGAAGATTATCCTGTCGCAAATAAAGTATTTCAATGTTCTCTTTCACTACCAATATATCCTGATATGAATGATGAAGAAGTTGATTTTGTAATAGCTAAAGTAAAAAAAGTTGTTGGTGAATAATGTATAAAGTATTTGGTAAAAGATTATTTGATATTTTAGCTTCATCAGTAGGTTTTGTATTGCTTTTACCATTTATTGTAGTTGTAATTATATGGATAAAGTTAAGTTCTAAGGGACCTCTTTTTTATGTACAGAAAAGGGTAGGAAAAGATTTTAAAGAATTTAATTTGTATAAGTTTAGATCTATGGTAGTAGATGCAGATAAAGTTGGACCAAGTGTAACAAGTGGAGATGATCCAAGAATAACAAAAGTTGGAAAATTTATAAGAAGAACAAAAATTGATGAACTTCCCCAACTTATTAATGTAATAAAAGGTGATATGTCACTTGTTGGTCCTAGACCTGAAGTTATGAAATTTGTTAAAGAAAAAGAAGTAGAATATAAAAAGGTTTTGAGTGTTAAACCAGGTATTACGGATAATGCTGCTATTGAATATAGAGATGAAGAAATTATTATGGAACAATATAAAGATAAGGAAAAGGCATATATTGATATAGTACTACCTGAAAAAATAAATCTTTATAATAAGTATATTGATGATATTTCATTTATTAATGATCTGAAATTAATATTTAAAACATTGAAGGTAATCTAGTGAATTTTATAGATAAAAGAATATTAAACTATTTAGTAATTATAGGTTTAACTTTTATTACTTTTTGGTGGACTTTTTTTATTTTTCATATAGAATTTGATTATAAATTAGTACTGGTTATTTTAATATTCCGCATAATATCTTCTACTCTTGTTTTTAAAGATTATTCACTTTCCTGGTCAAAAGCTACTCAAAAAACTTTTATAATGAAAAGCATTGTATATATAGTTCCTTTTTTATTTTATGCTCCATATTTTCATGGAGAAATAAGGTTTGCATTTTTAGCCAGTGAGCTATTTTTATATCTTTTTATAATAAATTTTATTATGTATTTATATTATTATTATATAAATAGAAGCAAAATACAAAAAACTAAAAATGTTGTAATTTACGGTGCAGGTAAAGCAGGTATAAAGCTTGAAGAAGAATTTAGAAACTCTGAATATAAAATAAAGTATTTCATTGATGATGATGAGATTATTCAAGGTAGAAGTATTGATGCTATACGCATATTATCACCTAATGAGTTTAAAGAAAAGATGTGTGATAAAAAATTTGATTTACTTGTAATAGCAATACCAAGTGCCTCTAGTGAAGAAATTAAAACGGCTTATGATAACTTGTATTCTTATTTTAAAGAGATTCAAATTCTTCCATCAATAGAAAAAATTTTAAAAGATAAAAATTTTAAAACACAGTTAAAAGATATTTCAGTAGAAGATCTTTTAGCAAGACATCCAAAAGATTTAGATAAAGAAAAAATATCTTCTTTTATAAAAAATAAAACAGTTCTTGTAACAGGTGCCGGTGGTAGTATAGGTAGTGAAATATGTAGACAATGCCAGATCTTTGGAGCTAAAAAACTGATATTAGTTGATCATAGTGAGTATAATCTTTATACTATAGAACAAGAACTTGATAGTATTGATGTAATTCCTGTCATGCAGTCCGTTGTAGATAAAAATTCACTTGATAAAACTTTCGAGACTTATAGACCTGACATTGTTATACATGCAGCAGCATATAAGCATGTACCACTAGTTGAACATAATATACAAGAAGGTATAGTAAATAATATTATAGGAACAAAAAATACTATAGATTGTTCTATTAAACATCATGTGAAAAAATTTGTTTTGATTTCTACAGATAAAGCTGTACGTCCTACTAATGTTATGGGTACAACTAAACGTATATGTGAACTTTATGCTCAAAATTCTAATGGAAATGGAACTGATATAGTAGCAGTTCGTTTTGGTAATGTGCTAGGCTCAAGTGGAAGTGTTATACCAAAGTTTAAAAAACAGATTGAAGATGGTAAAAATATAACAGTAACTCATCCAGATATTACACGATATTTTATGTTAATTCCAGAAGCTTGTGAGCTTGTACTTCAAGCAGCTAGTTTAGGCCAAGGTGGAGAGATATTTATACTTGATATGGGTAAACCTATTAAAATAGTTGATCTTGCTAGTAAAATGATAGAACTTAGTGGACGAAATGATATTAATATAGAGTTTACTGGTCTTCGTCCTGGAGAAAAACTTTATGAAGAGTTGCTTATAGATGATAGTGATTGTAAGACCGATTATGATTCTATTACTGTCGCAAAACCTACATTTTATGATATAGATAAGTTAAATGAAGATATAATGTGTCTTTTAAATTCAGAAGATAAATTATCAAAATTAAAAAAAATAGTACCAGAATTTAATCACAACAAAAATATGTAGTAGGAATATAATGCAAGAAAAACAATTTATACAAAAAGATGATAATGAGTTAAAAGAACTATTTAAAACAATTCTAAAATATAAAAAAGTTATTGTTATTTTTACTTTAGTGTTTACGTTAGCAAGTGTTTTATATGTTGTTTTTAAACCATATAAGCCTATATATAAAGGTAAGTTATTAGTTGAAATAGGTGAAGTATTTAATGCTGATAATGATGCAGAATTAATTGATAAATCTAAAAATTTAGAAGAAGTTATAAACGCTAAGCTAAATAAACATAAAATATATGCAAGCACTCCAAAAAGAACAACAAGTTTAATAGAGTTAATTTCCCAAGACCAAGATAAAGAAAAAATTAAAAGTACTTTAGAAAAAGCATATCAATTTATAATTAATAGACACAGTGAAAAAACTAAAGTATATGAAAAATATACACCTACAAAAAAAGTAGGCGATATTGTAATTGGCAATAAACCAGTAAATAAACCAAAGAAAAAACTTATTGTAATTTTAGCTTTTATAACAGGTTTTATTTTATCAATCTTTTTAGTTATCTTTATAGAGTTTGTAAGAAGTTTTAAAGAGTAAGAAAAAGTAGGGTAGATTTAAATCTATTCTATAACATGCCCCACAAACTTAGACATATTATCTAAAATTTCTCCGCCTTTACGGAAGCTTAGTCCACAAGCTTCATATGCAAAAAATACTCCAGCTTGATATTTTTTGCCACTTTCATCTTTAGGAAATTCTATATACTCTTGATAAGTTTTTTTATAGTTATCATATGGACCATCTATTTGAACTTCAACATTTCCATTAGCATCTACGATCTTAGTATTTGCACCTTCACGTCCAAACATAGTTTTTTCAACATATTTTATACCCTCAAGAGGTTGATCTGAAGTACGAAGTAGGTAAGGTGAATCAGGAAACAGATCATATAAAATTTTTAACATACCTTTTGATTGAAAAAGTAAAGTATATGCAGGGTTTAGTATGATTGCTTTCTGATTTTGCATAATAGTATTTAGTGTAGTCGCAAGTTCTGGTTCATCATGAGCTATATCCTCCCAAGGATATAGTTTAAACCAGTATTCATACTCGACACCTTCTGCATCATATATACCGTTTTCATCAAAAGTTACATTGTGTAAAAATTCATATCCTGTATTAAAACCTGCATCTGTAGCTATCTGTTGAAGAAGTCTTGTTGTAGCTTCCTCTTCATCGTTACCTTCAACAGAAGAAAAAAGTATTTTCCAATCATCATAGTGTTCTTCAAACGTATTTGTATCATCAAACAAAGTAATCAGACGTTTAAAGTTATTTTGTATAGCCTCGTAAACATTGTTAAACTGTTTATTTTCATCCATATTATTTTGTTTTAAAAGTGCCCACTGAAGTAGGGCAGTCTCAAAAAGTGCAGTTGGAGTGTCTGCATTAAACTCTATTAGTTTAATTGGCTCTCCATCTATACCTCCGCTTAAATCAAAGCGACCATATATATGCCAGTGTACATCGTTCTCCCATGACTTTTTAATCATATCAACTAGATTAAAAGGAATTCCAAGTTCAAAAAATAGATCATGCTCTATTACATACTCCGCAGCTTCTACATACATATCATATATAGTATTTACTGCCTCGTAATATGCTTCAGCTTCGTCTTGAGTGATAACTACAAGTTCATTGTTAACATATTTGCTACCGTCACTGTCAGTATGCCATGTAAAGCCTAACTCTTCAAGAGTAGAGTCATTTAGTGGGTTTAATTTTTGTAGTTTAATCATTTTTACCCGCTATAACTCTTAGAACCGTATGTTGAGCTACCAGATGATCCAAAAAAACTCTTTTTAGTAGAACTTTTAGAAGCAGATTTTGCAGCCGCTGAACGAGAATATGCACTTTTATTTACATTCGCTGAACGGTTTGCAAAGTTTTTGTTATTCATCAGTGCGTTACCGATCATATTTCCTAAAAGACTTCCCGCAGCTACAGCTAAAATAGTCCCAGCTAGACCCATTCCTGCATCGCCACTTCCGCTTTGGATTGTTTCACTTGTTCCGTCTTGAACTTTTGCGTATTCCTGTGCAGCAAGTTCTTTCATCTCAGCTTCACTCATAAAACGCTCAGTTATGTTGCCATTAGCATCACGCTCACGAATAATAGCACGTGATTCACTCTGTGTTGGCATCTCTTCAACAACTTGATATTTTCCATTTGCTTGTTGTTCTATAACTAAAAATTTATTTTGAGCTTCTTGTTGTTGTGTACATCCACTAAGTATACTCATCATAGCTACTCCTGCACTTCCAAGTGCAATTCCACTAGCTATTGAAGATATATGCTTCATTATTTCAAATCCTTTTTTTTTAGTAAAATTATTTTTTGAAGTTCATAATCATAAAACGTTATTTCATCTCTTCCATCATAATAAACGTCACCGTAAAAACTAAAACGTTTATCATTGTATGTGACACCTTTTTTCATAAACATCATCTCTCCAAGAGAGTTGCCGATTGGCTCAAAAAGAGGAAGTATAGCCAAAATAGTTAAACTAATAACTGTTATAACTGTAAGCTTTTTATTGGCAATATATATAACGATAAAACCAAAAATACCTGAAAATAAAAAATAAAATGCGAAGTTTTGATGATCTGCAAAGAGCACGTTATAGTAAACTTTAATCTCATAAGGATCTATATAATGAAGTTGAATTCCTAGAAAAAGAAAAAAATCAACTATGAATGTCATCAGCATACCAACCAGAAGTGCCATTAAAGCTTTAGTCATCTTAGAGCCTTTATCTTAGTGTTGTTTATTTTTATCAGTCTAGATGATGCAAGTTCATTTAAACCATTTTGATCTTCTACAATTATATCAGTTTTGTCTTCACAAAATTCTCTACAAAAACTTTTACCAATTTCATTGGCACTGGTTGAGTAGTGCCACTCTAAATCTCGTAAAAGCTGAGAGTTCTTGTATGTTTTGTCTACTCTAAAAGCTTTATTTTTAACTATAAATGTAGTTTTGTTAGCACGTCTGACTAAATTCTTTTTACTTTTAGGTATTCTACTTTGAATAGATCTGAATGAGTTATATATTTTTATAAAAGGTTTTGCGTTTGGACGCTCTTTTATCTCTGAGAGCCTGTTGTGGTTTTGTGAAATAAAGCCGACTGTAGTGTCGGCTTGAGTTAAAATAACTTTGTTCTTTATACTAGAAAGTCTTGTATTGCTTTTGCATCTGACCATGAATCATCTTTCATCTCATCAAGTGCAAGGATTAATGCACGTGCAGCACTTAGTGTAGTAAAGTAAGGTATAGAGCGTTTAAGTACCTCTTGGCGAATTACAACTGCATCTTTTTTAGCCGTGTTATTATCAGAAGTGTTAATAGCCATAGCGATCTCATCATTTTTCATACTGTCTTCAATATTAGGGCGACCCTCTGAGATTTTTAGAATAACTTCACACTCTACATTGTTTTGCTCAAGTACTTTTTGAGTACCCTTAGTAGCTACAAGTTTAAATCCGTGACGTACAAGTCCTTGTGCAATCTCAACAGCCTTATCTTTATCAGTATCTACGAAACTTAAGAAACATGTACCGCCTGTTGGGATCTTGTTACCTGCACTTAGCTGAGCTTTTGCAAAGCTGATTCCAAAGTTTTTACTAACACCCATAACTTCACCAGTTGACTTCATCTCAGGACTTAATGATAAATCAGCTCCTATTAATTTATGGAAAGGGAATACCGCTTCTTTAACAGATACATGACCTTTTAGTTCAGGCTTCAGTACACCGTTATCCTCTTTTACAATGTTATATTTATCGTAATAATTAAGTGCATCTCTTAAAGACTCTTCCATCATAACACGTGTAGCAACTTTAGCTAATGGCATACCTGTAGCTTTAGATACAAATGGAACTGTACGGCTAGCTCTTGGATTAACCTCGATCAGATAGATTTCACCCTCATAAATAGCATACTGAACATTCATAAGTCCGCGAACACCAAGACCAAGTGCTATAGTTTTTGTTTGTGCTTCAACTTTAGCGATCATCTCATCACTTAAATTCATTGGAGGAAGTGAACATGCCGAATCACCTGAGTGAATTCCCGCTTCTTCAATATGTTGCATTACTGAACCGATATATACATCAGTGCCATCAGATATACAGTCAACATCAAGCTCAATTGCCTGATCCAAGAACTTGTCAATTAAAACAGGAGCTTCATTTGAAACAGAAATTGCCAGTTCCATATATTCGTTTAACTCATCTTCTGAGTAAACTATTTTCATACCGCGTCCACCAAGAACGAAAGACGGACGAACAAGAACAGGATAACCTATTTTTTCAGCAATTGCAGGAGCTTGTTCTTTTGCACTAGCCAGTCCATTTGCAGGTTGTTTAAGACCATGCTTGTTTACAAAGTCAGAGAATTGCTCTCTATCTTCAGCCAAGTCAATTACTGCAGAAGGTGTACCAGAGATCTTAGCACCAATCTTAGTAAGAGAGTCTGCCAGTTTAAGAGGAGTCTGTCCACCAAAGTGAACGATGATACCATCCGGATTTTCTTGCTCAATAACTTCACGAACATGTTCAAAGTCAATTGGTTCAAAGTATAGTACGTCTGAAGTATCGTAGTCAGTTGAAACTGTTTCAGGGTTACAGTTGTACATAATAGTTTCAATGTCCATCTCTTTTAGAGCAAAGGCAGCATGAACACAACAGTAATCAAACTCGATACCTTGTCCAATTCTATTTGGTCCACCACCGATGATAAGAACTTTCTTTTTATCAGATGCTCTTTTAGAAGCCGGAAGTTTTGTAATATTTGTAGTTGAATAAAGGTACGGAGTAAGTGCTTCAAACTCTGCTGCACAAGTATCAACTTCGTTATACTCCATTACAATGTCAAGAGCTTTTCTAGCTTTGTTTATATCTTCTTCACTACATGCAGTGTTTGAGTTTTGTGCTACAAGCTGAGCTAGACGTTTGTCACTAAATCCATCAGCTTTTAAAATACGCATAGCATTTGCATCAGTTAAAATGTCTTTAGTTACATTCTTCTCAGCTTCAATGATCTCTTCTAACTGGTATAAAAACCATGGATCAATTGCACAAGTGTCAAACATCTCTTCAATGCTCATACCGCGACGGAAACCTTCAGCTACATAAAGCGCGCGATCTGCATTTGGACGGCGGATCTCATGTTTTAGAGTTTCTTCGTCTACATCAAGTGGATCAAAACCGCATAGTCCAGTCTCAAGTGAACAAAGCGCTTTTTGAATAGATTCTTTAAATGTACGTCCAATAGCCATAACTTCACCAACTGATTTCATTGAAGTACCTAATGTGCTTATTGCTTCAGGGAATTTCTCAAATGTAAAACGCGGGATTTTTGTTACAACATAATCTATTACCGGCTCAAATGCGGCAGGTGTTCCTGTAATGTCATTTGTAATCTCATCCAGTGTAAATCCAACAGCTAATAGAGTTGCAACTTTTGCGATTGGATAACCAGTAGCTTTAGAAGCTAACGCTGATGAACGTGATACACGAGGATTCATCTCAATAACTATCATACGACCATCTTTAGGGTTGATTGAAAACTGAACGTTACTTCCTCCAGTATCAACACCGATTTCACGTAAAATTGCAAAAGATGCATCACGCATTCTTTGGTACTCTTTATCTGTTAGAGTAAGTGCTGGTGCTACAGTGATAGAATCTCCTGTATGAACACCCATAGGATCAAAGTTCTCAATTGAACATACTATGATACAGTTATCGGCATGGTCACGAATAACTTCCATCTCGTATTCTTTCCAACCAAGCATAGATTCCATGATCTCGATCTCATTTACAGGTGAAGCTTCTATACCAGCAGCTGCTAACTGTTCAAATTCTTCCATATTGTATGCAACACCACTACCGCCGCCGGCAAGTGTAAATGATGCACGTGAAATTACAGGGAAACCAATCTCTTTAGCTACTTCTATTGCTTCTTCAACACTATATGCATTAGCACTTTTTGGAAGATCCATACCAATCTTAACCATAGCTTCGTTAAATGCTGAACGATCTTCACCTTTGTGGATAGCTTCAGGCTTTGCTCCTAAGAACTCAACACCTTCTAACATCCCTTTTTCATACATAGAAGTTGCGACATTTAGTGCAGTTTGTCCACCCATTGTAGGAAGGATTGCATCTACATTTTCCTCTTTGATGATTTTTGCTATAACATCTTCTTTGATAGGCTCAATGTAAGTTCTGTCTGCAAACTCAGGATCAGTCATAATAGTAGCTGGGTTTGAGTTGATTAATACTACACGGTATCCTAACTCTTTTAGAGTTTTAACTGCTTGAGTTCCAGAATAGTCAAACTCACAAGCTTGACCAATAACAATAGGACCGGAACCAATAAGTAAAATAGTATTTATGTCGGTGCGTTTTGGCATCTTTTACCTTTGAAGAAATCTATAATAAATTATGCGATTATAGCCAAAGAGCACTTAAAAAATGATGAGATGATTTTTTATAATTACCTAACAGATTTGATAAGATGAAAATAACTTGGTTCATTGGAATTATAAAATGGCTTTACAACTGCACTTTGGTAGCCTTGACTCTTACTAATTGAGAGTACTGTTCCAACTTTTAAACCTTTGAAAAATATATTATCAAGTCCAGATGTTATAACAAGGTCATCTTTGTTTATTTTAAACCATGATGGAATATATTCAACAACTATATTTTCATCATCATTCCCATGTGCAACACCGGGAGCTTTTTTTTCACCTACATATACGGCATAGGTACATTTTATATCTTTATTTAATATAGCAAGAGGTTTCTCACCTTGAGCTACAACTATTCCGGCTATAAGCTCTTTATATGTAAGCCCATAAACTTTAGATGAGTTAAAATCATCCATATCTATCCAAAGTCTATTTAGATCACCAAACCTTTGATATGATATAGTACGTACAAGTTCTACTTTAGGATTTGATTTTAAATCTGTTTTATTTACTTCATATAGATCATTTACTTCTGAAGCCAGTTGCTGCATAACCAAGTGGTTATTTTCAAACTTTTCTAGTTTTTCTTCAAGTTCTTCTATATGTTCTGCTTGAAAAAAGTGTTTGTTAATATTTTTTGAAGCATGTTCAACACTGTTGTGGTATGTTGATTTTATTGAATTTAATGCCGATATAAATGGTTCTTGGATTATGTTTGTATAGTACATAGCACCCACAAAGAGTGCTACAAATATTAAAAAAAAGCCAAGTAGCTCTTTATTCATTCTCAAAAAGCTCTTGTAGTAGGTCTATCTCTTCTAGTGCACGCCCAGTTCCGCGCGCAACTGCTAACAGTGGCTCGTCTGCAACAAATACAGGGATTTTAACGATGTCAGATAAGAATTTATCAAGCTGACGAATAAGTGCACCACCACCTGTTAAAATAATACCGTGATTTACGATATCTCCTGCTAAATCAGGTGGCATTTGCTCTAGTACGTCACGAAGTGCTTCACCGATCTCGCGTAAAGGTTCACGCATAGCTTCACGTGCATCTTCACTAGTTAACTCAACGCTGCTTAGTAATCCTTCAACTTGGTCACGACCGTTAGTAACCATAGCAAGCTCAGTCTCTAAAGGTACAGCAGTTCCAATATTGATTTTTATATCTTCAGCTACACGCTCACCAATTAAAAGGTTGTATTTTTTACGGATATAGTTAACAATAGCCTGATCGATTTTATCACCTGCTACACGGATAGATTTTGATAAAACAAGACCACCTAAAGAAACAACACCGATCTCAGTAGTACCACCACCGATATCAACAACCAAGTTTCCTTGAGGGTTACGGATCTCAACACCGGCACCAATTGCTGCCGCCATAGGCTCTTCGATCAAGAATACTTCACGTGCACCTGCACTTAGAGCAGACTCACGAACAGCTTTACGCTCAACCTGAGTAAGACCATAAGGTACACAGATAATGATACGAGGAGAGATTAAAGAACTTCTTCCGTGAGCTTTTTCAATAAACTTACGGATCATCTTCTCAGTCATGTCAAAGTCTGCAATAACTCCATCACGCATAGGACGAATAGCTCTGATATTTCCAGGTGTTTTACCAACCATCTCTTTTGCTTCATGACCAACTGCAAGTACACGCTGTTGACCGTACTTTTCAGTCTTTACCGCCACAACTGATGGCTCATTAATAATAATTCCGCGTCCCTTAGCAATTACAATTGTATTTGCAGTACCAAGATCTATTGATAAATCGTTTGAAAAAAGTCCTACTAGCTTGTTAAATACCATATCTATCCCTTATGCTGTTTTTTGTTGCTTTTTTATATATACTGGTTGTGCACCATCTTCAATAACCTCTTTGGTTATTAAAACCTCATATCCATTATATTCCGGTAACTCATACATTATATCTATCATATTCTCTTCCATTATTGCGCGAAGACCACGTGCACCAGTTTTGCGTTTGATAGATTTTGCCGCAATTGCTCTTAAAGCATCCTCTTCGAAGTTTAACTCAACATTGTCAATTGAGAAAAGCTTTTTGTATTGTTTTACTAAAGAATTCTTCGGTTCTGTTAAGATTCGTACCATATCGTCTTCACTAATCTCGTTTAGTGAAGCAATAATAGGTAAACGTCCAACAAGTTCTGGAATAACTCCATAAGCTACAAGATCATCAGGTTCAACCATTTCATATGTAGTCTCTTGTTCAGTTTTAGATTTTTTCTCTTGACCAAAACCAAGTACATTCTTACCTTGCTTTTTCTTTAGTATGTCATTTAGTCCATCAAAAGCACCGCCACAGATAAAAAGAATATTTGTAGTGTTTATAGTTGTAAACTCTTGATTTGGATGTTTTCTTCCACCTTTTGGTGGTATGTTAACATCTGCACCCTCGATGATTTTAAGTAAAGCTTGTTGAACACCTTCACCACTAACGTCACGAGTGATAGAACGGTTTTCGCTCATACGTGAGATCTTGTCTACTTCATCTATGAAAACTATACCTTTTTCAGCTTTTTCAACATCCCCATCAGCTGCCTGTATAAGTTTAGTTAAGATATTTTCAACATCTTCACCGACATATCCGGCTTCAGTTAAACTTGTTGCATCTGCTATAGCGATAGGCACGTTTAAAACTCTCGCAATTGTCTGAGCCATAAGAGTTTTACCGCTACCTGTCGGTCCAATCAGAAGTACGTTTGATTTTGCTATTTCAGTTTCATCATCTTCAACTTCATGAGTTTTGAAAATACGTTTATAGTGGTTGTATACAGCTACACTTATCAGCTTACGTGCACGCTCTTGACCAATCACGTAATCACCTAAAAAGTTATCAAGCTCTTTTGGTGTCATAAGTTTAGTAACTGCATCTACAAGCTCTTTTGATTCATTTGAATAGTTTGCTTCATCTCCAAACATAACTTTATAAGCTGAAATAACACAGTTTTTACAAATGTGAACACCGTTACCTGAGATTATAGGATTTTGTTCGTCCTCACTTGCTCCACAGAAGCTACATTGTCTATCAATCATTTTATTTTTCTCTCATAAGGGATTCCCCTTTTTGTCTCAATTGCAAAGTTACATATGTTTTTAACAAAATCATTTTGCGTAGAATCTAATAACTCCTGAGCTACATCTTTCAAAGGTTTTCCGCTCTCGAAAAGTTCACGGTAAGCTGATTTTAACTCATTTATATCGTCTCTCTCTATATGGCGTCTAAGACCTGTTAGGTTAAGACCGCGTAGAGTTGCACGGTTACCCTCAGCCATACAATAAGGCGGTACGTCTTGGCTTAATGCACTTGCACCTCCAACCATAGCAAAATCTCCAATATGTACAAACTGATGAACAGGTGTCATACCACCAATTACTACACCGTTTCCAAGTTCAACATGTCCAGCTAGTGTTGCCGCATTTGCTAATATACAGTTGTCACCTATAATAACATCATGACCAAGGTGAACATAACCCATAAATAAGTTGTTGTTCCCTATAACAGTTTTTCTTCCACCACCCTCAGTACCAGGGTTAAAAAGTGTAAATTCACGTATAGTGTTGTTGTCACCTATAATAAGTTCAACATCCTCACCGTGAAACTTTAGATCCTGTGGAATTGAACCTATTACTGCATGAGAAAATATTCTGTTGTTTTTACCGATCGTAGTTTTTCCGTAGATACAAGCACCTTGAGCTATAGTAGTGCCATCACCGATTGTAGATTCATTAGAGACAAAACAAAACGGACCTATCTCTACATTTTCTCCAATTTTAGCACCATCTTCAATAACCGCTTGAGGCGATATTTTACTCATATTTAAAACCTTTATTTATCTACAATCATAGCTTTTAGATCAGCTTCTGAAACAAGCTTATCGTCAACAAAAGCTTCACCTCTTAACATCCAAATAGCACCTTTGTGTTTAATAATAGAGATACGATACTCTAGTTTATCACCAGGTGTAACTGGATTTCTAAATTTTGCATTGTCAATACTCATAAAATAAACTACTTTTCTAGCAGCTTCCTCTTCAGTCATATCCATACTCTCAAACGCTAAGATTCCACCTGCTTGAGCCATACCTTCTAAGATCATAACACCTGGATAAATTGGGTGACCCGGGAAGTGACCTTGGAAAACAGGTTCAGAGATACTAACGTTTTTATAACCTACTAAGTTTTCGTTAACATTTAGCTCAGTGATTCTATCTACAAGTAAAAAAGGGAAACGATGAGGGATTATTTTTTGAATTTGAGTTACATCCATAACCATAAAATATAGCCTTATATAATAATTTTGGATATTTTATCTAAAAAAAGTTTACAATCAGCATAAAATCAATTTCTCT
>NZ_JBFHGL010000017.1 GCF_041583195.1 Sulfurimonas sp. | reverse complement strand
GGTCAATTATACGATTTAGATAGATTTAAGGCTTTTGCTGACTCAGCTTCAGCTGCAGGTTTTAAAGATAGTGCAACAGGTGTTATTCTTGCTAGAAATTTAACAGCAGTTAACCCTAAAGTTTTTGAAAAGAAATATCCAGAATTATCTTTTGTTAATTCAGGTATTACAGTTGATAACACAGGTGGTTATTCAAGAAGAATTCAATCGTTAAGAATTGCTGAGCAAGGTGACTTTGCAGACTCTTCTGATTTAAATTCAGGTAAAGGTAGAATTTCACTTACTGCTGAAGACTCTTACATTAAAGTATTCCCTAAAGAAGCTCATTCATTATGGACTGACGATGATGTTAAAGAAGGTGATCTTCAAAATATTAACTTGGTACAAAGATATATTGGTACACACAATAAACTTTACAACCAAAAAGTTGATGAGATCGGTTATATTGGTCACAATGGTCAAGAAGGTTTATTAAATTATTCTGGTTGGACAACTGATTCAGCAACTAATACTATTGATAACTTAACACCTCAAGAAATGTATGATGAGTTTGCAACACTTATCACAACTCAAAGAAATGGAGTTAACAACACACCTGAATATTCTTGTGATACTGTTGCTATGCCAATTTATGTTATGAATAAGATCCAAGCTACTATGTTAAATACAGCTAATGGTTCAAGTACAGTTTTAAAAGCTTTACAAGATAACTTCTCTGACATTAAATTCACAACTACATTCAGAGCTGCTGATGTTGGTGGTGCTTCTAAAACAGTTGCATATTCAACAAATGATGAGTCAATGGTAATGAGAATTCCAGTAAGACTTACAATTGGTGAAATCATCAAACAAACTTCGTTCTCATTTAGAGTTGACTCTAAATTTAGAATTGCTGGTCTTGATGTATTAGAAGATTCATCAGGAAGAACATTAAGCGGTCTGTAATAGATCGTTTAATGTATTAAAAGGAATATATTATGAGTAGAGATGAATTAAAAAAACTTTCAACAAAACAACTTAAAGCTAAATGTAAAGAATTAGGTTTAACTGGTTATAGTAGATTAAAAGAAGATGAACTAATAGATCTTATCTTAGGTTCAGATGAAGCTGCTGAAACATATGAGCTTGATGAATTATTAGATGGTGCTGATGAGTCGTCTGAAACAGAAGATGAAGTTGAAACAGAAGATGAAGTTGAAACAGAAGATGAAGCAGAAGATGAAGTTGAAAGTTCTCTAGTAGTATTTAAAAAACTTATCAAAGGTCCATTTGGTTTTAACGGTCAGACTTTTAAAGGTAGTACATTTGAACTATCATCAGAAGATGCTGCTCACGGTAAAATCAAAAATGCTATTGCTGGTAATTTAATTGAGATTAAAAAATAAGGTTTAACCATGGCGCTAATAGATGATTTAAAAACAAGGTTTCCAAATCTAGATACAGATGCGATTGACACATATCTTCCATTATATGAAAATACTTATAAATGTTACTATAATGCTGAATATGGATCAAATGCTTGTGATGACGAGATAATCTTAAATCTATTAGCTCACTTGGTTTCGATCAACGTTACACAGTCTGACGGTGATCAGATTAGACAGGTTGGTAGTGAAAGTGTTGGAAGTGTTTCAACTTCTTATGTTGCTAATCCTTTAGATAACAATGATAAATTTTTTACATCAACAATTTATGGTCAAACATTTAAGATGCTTACAGCTAATAATATGGGCGCATACTTTGTATGAAAAAGAATGATCTAAGTCAGTTAAATCATATAACTGAACAATTGAAGATCGCTAAGAAAACAGCTATTAAGGTGGGACTACCTGCTGATGTAGGTAATTATCAAAATGGTGCAAGTATATTACAAGTTGGATCAGCTCATGAATATGGCTTAGGAGTACCTAGAAGGTCTTTTATTCGTTTACCTATGGAAAAGGAAGCTGCTAAGATAAAGAAGGCTTTAGAGAGTGGTTTTAAAAGTGTTATGAGTGGTGGTGATGTTATACCTAATCTAAATAAGGTTGGTATAATAGCTCAGAACATTTCTAAAACTTCTTTCAAGAATCAAGGTTATGGTCAATGGCGAGATATAAAAGAAGAAACTAAAAATCGGAAAGGATCTTCATCAATACTTTTCGATACAGGTCGACTTGTTCAATCTGTTACATTTTGGGTAGTAAAGGAATAACATGAGTTTACCAAATATGTCAAGAACTGTTAAAAACTTTTCTATACCGGTTAAATTGTTCAAAGTTACGACGACTATTGTCCAACATAAACCTGTTGAAAATTATGTTGAGAGTTCTATTAAATGTGTAGTTCAACCGGCTCAAAAAGAAAAACTTAATAAAGATAAGGTCGATTGGTCTTTACGTTATATTCAAGTACACAGTATTGATCAGATACTTATTGATGATGAGATCGAATACAAGGGTGTTCGATATAAAGCTTTTGAAGATGGTGATTATAGTGAATATGGTTATTATGAAAATATAATGGAAGAACAAAAATGATATTAGTTACACTAGCCGAATACATTACAGAGCTTATGTCTTTTGATGCAGACAAAGTTATTGTAGGTAGAGAAAATGGTAATCAAAAAATATTTAGTAATGATTATATTGTTGTTGACACTTTGTCAGTATTACCTCAAGCTCACGGTCGAGAATATGAATATGATACGGAAATTGAAACTCGTAGAACTTCTTTTCAAGGTACATTCACTATTGAGTTCTATGGACCTAACTCAGAAACAAATGCTTATAAGTTTACAAATATCCAATCAGCTCAAGCTGGTAAAGATCTAGAAAAAAGTAAAAACATAACAGTTTATCGTCCTTCTAGCCTTAATAATTTGAAGCAACAACTTGGTAATAAGTATTTTGATCGTATCGAAATAGAAATATTGGTACAATATAATCAATCTTTCGAGATCGATACTTTACGAATTGAGGAAATTCCTGTAGAGTACACACAAGAATAAAAGGAGATAAACATGGCAAATTTAAGTAATGTTGTTAATGTATCTATAATTCCCTCAGGTAGAAGTCTATCGAGAACGAATATGAATATAGTGGCAATTATGACAAGTGAGTTAGGTGCTTTAAGTTCTGCAAACAGAACAATCGCTTATACAGATCTAACAAGTGTAGCAGATGATTTTGGTACAAATTCAAGTATGTATGAGTATGCAAAAATATTATTTGCTCAAACTAAAAACCCTACAAATAGTGGTGGTTATTTGGTAGCTGGTTTCTGGAGAGCTTCAGATGAAAGTGTAGCAGCAACAGCTGGTATTCTTACAGGTGCTCAAGTTAGTGAGGCGACAGTTGTAGGTGTCTTACAATTAATATCAGATGGATCTTTCGATGTTGATGTTGATGGAGTTACTCAAAATGTTACAGGTGTTGATTTTAGAACAATTGATTCTTTAGATGATATTGTTACATTATTAGATACAAGTATTACAGGAGCTACTGTTACAGAAGACGATCAAAAAATTGTTATCACTTCTGATACAACTGGAGCAACTTCGGAATTATCATTATTATCAGCTGGAGCTACGGGAACATTTATAGGTGAAACTTTAAATCTAGCGAGCGGTACAGGTGCTATAAGCGTTGATGGTGAAGCAGCTCAAGTGTTAACAGCTGAATCAAAAGAAACTGCTGTTACAGAAGTATTAAAAGAAGAACCATTTAAAGGTTGTGTATTTATTGACAATCCAACTGATGTTGAAACAGAAGCATTATCAACATGGGGTAAATCAAATGACGTTATATTTTATGATGTATTTGACTCAGCTGACAATCTTGAAAGAGATATAACAAATGTTGTATGGAAAATTAAATTAGCTGGTGGTGAGAATTACAGAATGGCTTACAGTAAAGTTGGAAATAGAAAACTAGCTGTTGCAGTTATGTCAAGACTTCACACTGTTAACTTTAATAATCAAAATAGTGCTATTACATTAAATCTAAAAGAGTTATCAGGTATAGTATCTGAAGACTTTACACAAGATGAAATTAATAAAGCTAAAAAAGTTGGTTTAGATCTTTACACTACTTTTGGAGATTTACCAAAATTACTTGTATCAGGTGCAAATGGTTTTGCTGATAATGTTTACAACTTCATAGCAATTAAGAAGTTTGTTCAAATAGATCTATTTAACTTATTAGGTACAACTGGTACGAAGTTAGCTCAGATTGATGAAGATGTTAATAAGATTGTTGATACTGTTGAAAAGACTTTAAGACTATTCTTAAAAGCTAAAGTTATTGGTGCAGGTACTTGGAACAGTCCTGATACATTTGGTAATGTTGAAGTGTTCAATAGAAATATTGAAACAAATGGTTTTTATGTATATGCTCAACCACTTTCAGAACAAGCTCAAAGTGATAGAGAAGCTAGAAAATCTCCAGCAATACAAGTTGCATTCAAAAATGCTGGTGCAATACACAGTGTTGATGTAACAATTCAATATAACTTATAAGAAAGGGTAACACATGGCAATAGTAAGTTTTAAAGCAGAAAGCACGACTCTTATCTTAAATGATGAGGTTATTAGTGATTTTATTAATGGTGACATTATTGAGTTAGCTCCAGTTAATCCTGATACAGCTAGAACATACGGAAGTAATCAATCAGTTAATATTCAACATAGATCAGATCGAAATGTTCATACGTTAAAATTCAGAGTTATGAGAGATTCAGACTCTGATGTATTTTTAAATGAACAAATGAATAAAGATACACCTGTTGTATTCAATGGATCAGTTAAGGAAATCTATATTAAAGATGATGAAGAATTAACTGAATCTTTTGAGCTTCAAGCTGGATCTTTTACAGATAAACCAACACACACTAAAAACAATCAAGATGGAAATGCTCAAGTTGAGTACACTGTTGAATGTTTTGCTAGAAGACTAATCTAAATTTGATTTAGATTAGGTGTCAAATAGGGTATAATCTTTTTATACCCTATTTTTAAAAGGTTCAAATTATGAATAAAAATAAAGATGAATTACAAAAGCAACTTGAAGAACAAAGAGAAGCTATACTTAAACAACTTGAAGAATGGCACACAAATGGATCATTTGAAGTTAACGGTCGAACATACAAACTTTCAAAATTATCTCATCAATTTAGATTAGAAGTTCTTGCTCTATACTCACAGATCGAAGGTAGTATAACAATGGGTAATTATGGTTTTATTACTGATGATAAATTTAAAACTCTTATGAAAAAAGTTGATGATAGAATCTTGTTTGATAATTCTCAGATTAGTAAACTACCAAATCACTTTGAAGATTATGCTGAAGATTATATTGACTATGTGGCTTTAGGTCTTAAGGTTATCTGTTACCCTTTTTACAAAACAAAGTTGCGTACAGGTTAAAAAGATTTATAACTAGGACTAACTATTTCGATCAATATGTAGATCACACAAATCTATCTGATCTTAATATGTTATTCTTTAGTTTAGTTAAAAAAGGTTACGGTTCACTTTTAGAAATAAAGGAATTTGATACACCTGAATTATTAGACATTATTGAATATGAGTCTATTATGAGTGATATTGAAAATCTGGTTATAGAAGATAGTCGAAACGGAAATGAAAACTAAATTGTGATACAATAAAAATAAAAGAAGGAACACATGCAAGTAGCTGAATTAGCAACCAAATTTTCTTTTCAAGGTAGTTTAAAACCTCTTGATAGTTTGAATCAAGGTTTAACTAGCGCTATAGGTACTATAACAAAAGTAACTGGTGTGTTGAGTGTTGCTGGTGTAGCCTTAAATGGTTTCTTAGCTTCTACTCTAGCCTCAGCTGACGCTCAAGTTCAATTGTCAAGAGAGACCGAAGTTGGTATTGAAACAATTCAAGAATTTGGATATGTAGCCTCTGTTAATGGTTCAAGTGCCGACGCATTAGAAAGATCGCTAGGTGGTTTATCTAAAAGAATTGGTGAAGCTGCTACAAAAGGAAGTGAAGATTTTTCTAGATTAGGTATATCGGTTCGAGATGGTATAGGTAATGTTAAAGATGCTGATACAGTTCTTTTAGAATTATCTGATCGTTTCCAGCAATTAGGTTTATCAGCTCAAGAACAAAAATCATATCTTGAAAAATTAGGTATTGATGAATCAATGTTACAAACATTACAGCTTGGATCTAAAGGTATAAATGATCTTAGACAAAAAGCTCAAGCTCTAGGTGTTATAACACAAAAAGATGCTGATTCAATAGCTTCATTTAATGACTCATTAACAACTCTTAAATTTGGTGTTGATAATGTTCAAAAAAGATTAGCAATAGCCTTTGCACCTCAGTTACAAGAAGTAGCTGAAGGTTTCACTGATATGTTAATTGCTAATAAAGATATGATTCAGAATGGATTGAAGAAATTTTTTGAATTAGTTAATACAGGTCTTGGTGCTATATTCAGATTTGGTAAAATGCTATATAATCTTATTGATGGTACAGTTGGTATTGAGAACGCCTTAATGCTTGCAGGAGCTGCTATGCTTTATCTTAATCGAGCAATGTATCTAAACCCTATCGGATTAATTATTGCCGGTATAACAGCTCTTATTGTTGTATTTGATGATCTTGCTAATGGTTTAGAAGGTGGACAAAGTGTTATTGCTGATTGGTTTCAAGAATGGTTCAATATTGATATATTAGGTTTAATAACTGATATTGGTAATGTGTTTACAGATATGACAAAAACTTTATCTGACGCTTTTGATTCATCAATTGCAAGTATTAAAAATGGTTTTACATCAATGTCAAGTTTTATTAAAAATATTATAAATCAGATTGTTGAATTCTTTAAACCTATAACAGATATAATTTCTAACATAAGTGATTTTAAAGTTCCTTCTTTAGGTTCATTAAACCCTTTCAGTAATGATGATAAAAAGTCTGAAGGTAGTTTTTTCGACTCATTAAACCCTTTCAGTAGTGGGAAAGATATAGCAACTCAAACCATACCTCAAGTAGGTGGAAGTAACTCTACACAAAACAATGATATTAAAATCGAAATTAAAAGTGATAATCCTCAGCTTGCTGGTCAACAGGTTTCTACAGAATTACAGGGTATGTTAAACAATGCCAATGTGCAATTCAATAAGGGTGGAAGATGATTAAAGATTTTGCTAAACAAATATTTGGTTACGATAGAACTGATGATCGACAAAATATAGGTATAGGTGGTTTTACTGCTGATGTCAGAGTTAATGAGTCAATACAATTAACAAGTGATGTACCAGATCATTATGTTGAAGATGGTTCAGTTATAAACGATCATATAATAAATAATCCAATAATACTTAATATTGATGGTGAAGTAGCTGACATTAATGAGAAAGCAGTATTTGCTCCAGCTATATTAATTAAGACTATTGATAAAGCTGCCGATATTATTTCAAATACATATATTGGTAGTAAGACCGAGCAAATGATACAAAAGATTGATAAGTTTGCTGAACCAATAACAAAAGCTTACGATGAATTAGAAAATGCTTTAGAACAAGGTCAACAGGTTTATGATTTTTTTAGTGGTCAACAAGAAAAAACTATTCAGAATGATTTCTTTGATTTTTTAAATCAGATATATTATAGTAAGCAGTTGATCGATATTGAGATGCCATTTAGAACTTATAAAAATATGAGAATAACATCTTTAACTATTGTAAGAGATAATACAACAACACAGGCCCTTAAATATAAATTGTCAGCTAAGCAGATTAGATTTGCTAAAACAATACTTGTTGATAGTGATCAATATTTTAAAAAACCATCATCAAGTGTAAAAGGTAAAACAACACCAAAAGAAAATAAAGGTGTGATCGAAGGTGAGACACAAAAGAAAAGCTTTTTAGGAACTATATTATCATGAAAAAAATAGAAATAGATTCAACTGAATTTCAAGAATTTTCAATACCTTTTGAAGGTGAATTAATAACAGTTACATTGAACTTTAGATTTGACAATTGGTTAATGAGTGTTAGCTACAAAGATAAATCTGTAGACAACTTAAGACTTTCATCAGGTGTTATGATGTTAACTGGTAAGAATTATCCTTTTGATATTGTGATAGATGATAAAGGTACAGGTTTAGATCCATTTGCTGCTGATAATTTTGAAGAAAATATTTTTGATTTTAACTTTATAGATCGTGATGAGGTTGAATCAATAAGAGGTTATGAAGTTGAGTAGGTTTATAAGAGATTATGAATTAATCATAACATTAACATCAGGTGAGGTCGTAAAGATTGTACCCGAGTTAAAAGTTGTATTTGAGATCACTAAATCGATCAGAGGTGGTCTTAATACATGTAAAATACAAATATATAACCTAACACAAGATAAACAACGAAAGCTTGTAAAAGATAAAGAAGATGGATCTATTCGACTACCTTTTATATTTAAAGCTGGTTATGACAAATTAGAAACATTATTTAAAGGTACTGTTTTTGAAGCAAGTTCAGTTAAAAGTGGATCTGATTTTATAACAACAATTGTAAGTCAAGATGGCGGGTTTGATTTTATAAACAGCTTCACTTCAAAAACTGTAACGAATAATAATGTAAGTAATATCATTGATGATATGCAAAATACAAATTTGGGAAAAATTACAACTAAAAAAGAACTTATAAGGCCTAAGGTCTTAGTAGGAAATAGTGCTAAATTAATTGAAGAAAATTTAGAAGATGATGAGACTTATTTCATTGATGAAGAGAAGCTTTACATTATTAAAACAGATGAGGTTGTTAGTAGTTATATTCCTCTAATCCAAGCTAACACAGGATTATTAAATACACCTGTTAGAAAAAATAGTGAGGTTATATTTAATACACTTCTAAACCCAGCTATTAAAATTGGTGGTTTATGTGAATTAAAAAGTCAATTTGCAACACATCTAAATGCTATTTATAAAGTTGTTACTATAAAATATAAAGGTGATAATTATGGTTCAGATTGGTCACAAGAATGTACGTGCACACTAGCACAGAATTATAAGGTTTTATAATGAATTATAATAGTAATGAAAACCCATCATTAGAAAATGTATTATTAATGGCAATAGCCGAAGCTTTAAGAAATACACATACATCACTAATTGCAAAAGTAACTAAGGTGAATCAAAAGACAATAAATTGTATACCTGTTATAAGTAGAGTTGTTAATGATGAAAAAATAGATCTACCCGAATTTGCAGAAGTACCTATTTTAAATTTCTTAGGTGGTAGTAGCTCAATACAAATGCCAATTTCTGTTGGTGATTATTGTATATTGTTTGTAAGTGAAAGATGTTTTGATGGTTGGTATAATGGCCAAGATTTTGAAAAACCACTAGAAGCTAGAATTCATGATTATAGTGACTCAATAGCTTTTGTTGGTTTAAAAAATAAAGATGGAGAACTTGATATTCCTACAGTTATAACTATGTTAGGTGATGCTTATCAAAAAGGTGATTATGTTCATGAAGGTGATCGAGATCAAACTGGTGATTATACTCTAACAGGTGATCAAACAATTAATGGTAATTTACAAGTTAATGGAAATATAACTTGTACTGGAACAATTTCAGCTGCTAACTTTAGCGGTCTTGGTGGTGGTTCATTAACATCAAATGTTGAAATTCAATCTTCAATTGATGTTAAATCTGGTTCAATATCACTTAACGATCATACACATACTTCGAATGGTATAGGTAATGAAACATCAACATCGAACTAAGGAGTTTATATGCAAGTAAGACAATTAGATGAAAATGACGATTGGACTTTTGGTAATAGTAAAGCTAATTATATAAAAGATAATGATGCTGTTTTACAAAATGTTACTACTCGATTAAAAAGTTTTAAAAATGATTGGTTTTTAGATCAAGATGCTAATATTGATTGGTTTACTATTTTAGGTAATAAAGATACAAAGGAAACTATCATAAAAGAAGTGGAAAGAGTTACACTTCAGACTGAAGGTGTAACTAAGATTAATAGTATTGAATTAGATGAAGGTGATCTTAGATCGGCTAAAATTAATATAGATTTAGATACTATATACACAGTAAATAATGCGTTAGGATTAGAGATATGACTATAGATGAAAATGGAATACAATTAGATAGCTTTGCTGACATCTTTGATACACTTTCTCAAGGTTTCAAAGATATTTATGGTGATGATATTAATATAGATCAAGACACTCCTGATGGGCAGCAAATAGCGATATATGCTAATACTGTTTATGACTTACAATCATTACTTGCTAAAATCTATAATGGTTTCGATCCAGATCAAGCTGAAGGTCGAGAATTAGATAAGATATTAAAATTGATAGCAACATCAAGATTAGCTGCTACAAAATCAACTGTTGATATTAATATCACAGTTAGCTCAAATGTTATATTACCTTCAGACTATACTGTAAAAGATACAAGTGGTCAAGAATGGGTTGTTAACCAAGAGGAAACACTTACAACAGGTGTTAATCTAATATCATTTAAAGCTGTTGATTGGGGTGCAGTAGAAGCCTCAGCTGATACGATAACAAAACCTGTAACAATATTAACTCAAGTAACAAGTTTAACAAATCCAGCTGCAGCTATTGCAGGACGAAATGAAGAAACTGATATTGAGTTACGAAAAAGAAGAAACAAACTTATCGGTTATAATTCTGTGAGTACTGTTGGTGGTGTTTTAGGTAAGTTATTAAAATTAGATGATGTAGCTGATGCTGTTATATATGAAAATCAAACTGATGTATACGATACTACTCGAGATATTGATGCTCACACAATGTGGATTATTTGTGAAGGTGGTGATATAAATTCTATAGCCGAAATAATTGCTAAAGATAAAACAATTGGTTGTGGTTTAAAAGGTAATATAGAAGAAACTTATGTTGAGAACTTCGAAAGATCTAACGGTACTTTTAGAGTTCATTATCATGATGTAAAATTTGATCGACCTGTCGAAGCTGATGTTTACATGAGAATGAATGTTACAAAAAGACTTCCAACCGATATTATTGATACAGACGCTATTAAAGCAGCACTAGCAGCTTTAGAATTTAACATCAACCAAACTATTACTGCAACAGAATTATACGCTACAATATACTCTGCTGGTACAACATTTATAGCTTCAGATCTAGAACTTAGTTGGGATGAGATAACTTGGGTTGATGACATATTAACTTCAGATTATGATGAAAGACCAATTATTGATGTAGATAATATAACTATCACCGAGGTATAAAATTATGGGTTTATTTACAGATGAATATAAAAAACTTTTAATTGTTCAATACTCAGATAAACCTAAGGCGTTATCGCATATTGAAAATATTATAGGTAGTCTTGAAGATGTTTATGATTTAGCTAATATGTTTGAAGAAGCTTTTGATCTTGATAATGCTGTTGGTGCACAACTAGACATTCTAGGTAAAATTGTAGGTATATCAAGAAAAGTTCCTTTTGCAGTACCTAAGAATTATTTTGGTTTTAGTGATAATACTTCTACAGCATATCCGATGGATGATAAATTTCTAAATGTTGTAGCTTACCCTTTTAAAAATAAATTTGAAATACCATATTCAACCGGGGAATTAAATGACAATGATTATAGATTTTATATACGATCTCAAATAATTAAAAATTATGTTAAAGTTACTATGATCGATGAAGGTGACAGACTATCTATTCAAAACGCTATAGACTACCTATTTGATAACAAAGGTTATGTTGTTGATAACAAAGATATGAGTATGACAATTTATATTGATAGCACATTTAATTTTGATTCGATACAATACATCAAACAATTAGATCTTATACCAAGACCGCAAGGTGTTCAGTATGAAGCTGTTGTCAGTTATACTGAAGGTTCAACTTTCGGCTTTGAAGTCAATAATACGGGTTTTGGTGATAAGTTTGGACCTCATATAGATAGCTATTTTGCTACTAAGATAATATAAGGAGAATTAAATGTTAAATAGATTTAACGGTAAGGTCGAACCTTTTGCTATTGATGCAACAGGTACAAACAGAACGATCTTTGGTGATGTAACACAAAGTGATGATATAGATGATAACTTAAATGCTGATTTTTTAAAAGGTTGGGAAATTGTAGGTGTTAACGATAATCCTACAAAACAAGATTTTAATGCTTTAGCTTATACTTTAGGTAACTTAATATCATATTTATATCAACAAGGTTTAGCTACTTGGAATACGACTCAAGAATATTTTGTGAATAGTTATGTTGTAGGAAGTGATGGAAAACTTTATAGAGCTAAAACTGGAACAAGTGGAACACCGAATCAAGGTAACGATCCAACAACGGATAGTACGAACTGGGAAAATTTAGATGGAAAATTTGTAGATCTTTTAAATGCTCAAACAATAGCAGGAATTAAAACTTTTAGTTCATTTCCTGTTACACCTTCATCAGCACCTACAACTAATTATCAAACAGCTAATAAGAAATATGTTGATGATAGTCTCGCTACTTTAAGTAATATATTGAATTTTAATGATTTTTTTCATGCTCAAGATCAAAAAACAAGTGGTACATCAGGTGGGAGTGCTTCTGCTGGCACAAATAATAGAGACTTAAATACGGTTATTCGAAATAACATATCAGGTGTAAGTTTGTCATCAAACGAGGTTATTTTACCGGTAGGTAATTATTATATTGAATTCGAAGCAACTGTTTATGCTGTTGGTGATAATCGAGCCGAAATTAGAAATATAACTGATTCTATAGATTTATTATCAGGAGTTCAAGGTTTTGCTTCAGGGGTGAACACAGTAGGAAATAGACATTTTGTAAACGGTTTTATTGAAATATCCGGATCATCTAAAAATATTGTGGGACAGTCATATTGTTCTGCTGCTAAAACCACTGACGGGTTAGGTCGTGCTTTATCGTCAAGTGTAGAGGTGTACTCTGATATGAAAATATGGAAATTATCATAAGGAATAAAAAATGAAAAAATATTTTAAAACAGATAGTAATAATCTTGTTATTCAAGTTCAACCAAATAAAGAAGAAGGATTTATTGAAACTGAATACAATGTAATATGTGGTATGTTATTTGAAAATAATTCATTTTCTATACCTAAAATATTATTAACACCTGAACAAGAATTAGAAAAAGTAAAATCTACAGGTGAAATCTACACTCTTAATAATGTAGATTATCAAGTATCATTTATGAAAGATGATGCTGATGGTTTAATGCAAGTTAGTATGGCTTTTCAATTAGGTCTTACTGAGACGATCATCCATTTTGAAAATGGAACTAAAATGCCTATAAAAAATACAGAGTTTGAAGCTTTCGCTATTTGGTTTGTAGGTAAAAGAAACTCATTTTTTGTTGGTGAATAATTATGAAAGAACAATTGATTGAGAAATTTGAAAATGATATGAAGAAGAGATCTTACTTTTTAAGACTTCTTCTTGTTATAGATCAATTCTTTAATGTTCTTTTTTGGAATGGCTCACAAGATGAAACTATTTCAAGCCATGTAGGTCGTAGGATCAAATCAGGTAAAGCTAATAGGTTTGAGAAATTACTATGTAAGTTTTTAAGTAAGTTAGAGTCAGAACACTGTAAGAAAAGTTTAGGAGAATAACCGATGGAAGGTTGGCAAGTAAGTGTAGTTTTAGGTCTTATAACCTATATCTCGATCTTTGTTACTGTTAGAAATAAAACAGATCAACATTCAAAAGATATAGAAAAGATGCAGGTTAGTTCAACAAATCATAAAAAAGATGATGAAAAGTTGCACAGTAAGTTGTTCGATAAGATTGATGAATTAAATACTGAAATTGCTGAACACAAAGTTAGGTTAGGTAATGCCCCTACAATGGAGCAAGTGCGAGCCGAGTTTGTATCAAAAGAGATGTTTAAACAAATGGAGAAACATATTGATGAGAAATTCGATAAGCTTGAAAATGGTATCGATAAGATATTAGACAAACTAGATAAAAGGAGTTAGTTATGGAAACTACAACACAGGAATTAATCTATCAGTTTATGGCACTTTTAATAAGTGGTATTTTGGCAATATTAGGCGCTTATGTTAAGCAACTAATCAAAACAAAAATCGATGTTACAAAATATGGGTTTGAGAACGATAAAGTTGAAAGAATTATTGATAATGCTATTAACTTTGCTGAACAAAAATCAAAGGTATTATCTAAAAGTACCTCCGTAAAATTAGCTGGATCTGATAAATTGAAAGTCGCTAAAGAGTATATTAACAAAGTTGATAAAAATGTTGTAACCAAATATGCAGATCAACTCGATGATATGATTGATAGAAAAATAGCTCAAAAGTTCGGAGCTTAAAATGAGTTGGTTAAAAGTTCTTTTATCTTTTGTAAAAGAACTTTTTATTCCTACAGCTGCTTATGTTGCAGGTAAAAAGTCTAAAGAGTTAGATCAAGTTAAAGATGAAAATAAAAAGTTAAAAGAATATAAGAAAATTGATGATGAAGCAATTCACACATCAGAAGTTTATGATGAAAAGGCTTGGTCATGATTAAGTTAATCTTACTTATAGGTTGTGTCTTTTTATTCACTGGTTGTTTTAGTACAGCTACAATTTGTCCTACGTATCCAAAACCATCTAAACACATATTATCTAAGATAAAGTCTTTAAATGACGTAGAGACTGATTTATGGATGGTTAAACAATATAAATTAAATAAACAGTTAGGAGTTTGTAATGAATAAATATAATTATGGTACAAGATCCAAAGAAGTGTTAGCTACATGTCATCCTGATATTAGAATGGTTTTCAATGAAGCTATAAAAGTTATTGATATTAGTTGTTATGAAGGTATGAGACTTTTAAAGACTCAACAGAAATACTTTGCTGAAGGGAAATCTAAACTTGATGGTATTATTAAAAAATCAAATCATCAGGGTAAAGAGGTTGAACCAGAAATATATGAAGACGATAAAGATTTAGGTACTTACAGTTATAATCAAGCTGGTGAGCCAATTATTTCATTTGCTGTTGATGCTGCACCTTATCCTATATCATTTTCAAATGCGGCTAAAAAAAGAGCTAGGTTCTATTATATGGCCGGTATTATAGTTGCTATTGGTGATAAGCTTTATGAAGAGAAAAAAATATCTCATAAAATTAGATGGGGTGGTGATTGGGATTTTGATAATAATTTTGAAGATCAATCTTTTGATGATCTACCTCACTTTGAACTATACAGACCTTAGAGTAAATCTCTAAGGTCATTTCTTCTTAATATAATTTTCGGTTATATAGCTACCAATATTCATCATTTTAAAAACTAAGACCTTATCAGCTTTGCTTGTTTTCTCATAAGCTGAGAAAATACTATTAAGTTCGTCAACCGAGATTTTATCCTGTAATAGCTTTTCATGTTTATCATTTTCATAATAACTCATCATCATAGATATACCTAAAAGAGCCGATAGAAATTCATCATCTTTCTTAATTTTTTTATCCATAAGATTTAAAAGTCTTGAGTAATTGTTGTGATACATATTAGCGATCATAACACTTTGACCTGATTCAATTTTCTTATTAATAGTTGTCATTGTAGCTACACTAGATAATTCTTTAATAAGTCTTTCACCTTTACCTTCTACAACCTGACTATCGTCATCGTTGAGTATTGGTACACCAAAATCTTCAGCAGTTCCGACACTTGTAAGTCGACTATGTACAAAAGCACAGAAGCATTCAAATCTAATTTTATCAGCTAATCTCATTACATATACCTTTTAACTCTTACATCAAAATTAACACTATAAGCATTAATTGTCTTTTTTAGATCCGAAACTGTATAATCTGTAACATCTAAAGTCTTTGATAAATTCATCTTTAAGTTTGTTATAATCAATAATATTTTTTCCATTTTATAATCCTTGATTTTGTTTTTCTTGTCTGGCTTTACGTTTCTTTCTAAGCTTTTTTCTTTCACTTGCAGTCATACTAATTACCTCCTTGATTTTGTTTATAAATATCGATAGCTTCTTGCATACCTTTGTTAATATTTGAATCTGATAATAAGACCTTATATGTATCTGATAAGCAGCTTTTAATTGCATCATGTTTACTTTTCCACTCTAAAGCTGAATCTTTATAAATACGCTTTTGTGATCTAAGCTCAGTGTTTCTAGTTTGTAATGTTTTATTTGATTGGTTTAGTGTGTTAATTATCTTTTCTTGTTCTGAAATTAGAGAGAGATATTTAACGATCAGATCGTGTTGGTGTTCCATCTTTTTATCCTTTTAGTTTTTTATGTAGGAACATTATCTCATATCATACATTAAGATGGCATTAGAATATAATTAAAAAGGACATTCATCTAAAAGTTCTTCCTGATAGTAAGTTTCACCATATTGTTCTTCAAAGTCTCGTATCTCAGAAAGATAGCCATGAACCGATTGATCGAAAGCTGCACGGATCCGACAATAATTAGACATATAACCTTTTTCCGCATTTCGAAGGATTCTCAGAAACTCTTTAGTATTACCGTTGAAATAACCATCTTCATAAGGTCTAGGCCCATTAACTTGACAATATTTGATTTTATCATTTTTAGGTGTAGTCTCATAAAAGAATTTGGACCAGTCTGGAAATGTAGATCGTTCAGTCATACCGTAATCAGGTAAACCTGTTACAGGATCTAAAGTCCAACGACGCTTACCTGGTGTAGAGTTCTTGAGAATATTTTGCATATCATCAAGAACTTGTAAGTAGTATAAATTAATATAAGGTTTAATTTTCATCTTTAATATCTGATTCTTTAATGAAATTACCATTTTCTAATAACTTACCTTTTCGATCTTTAATTTCATTGTAAGCTAAATTCCAACACTCATTGAATGATAAATTATATTCATTACAGATATTATCTAAGATTTTAAGTAAACCACCAACAATTAGATCAATCTGTGTAAGATCACCTCTAACAGTTGTTTTACATAATTTACCAAACCAAATAATAAGTAGATCTTTATTTGTAGCTGCTTGAAACTCTTCTTCGCAATGTAACATACATTCAAGTGCTGTTGAGTTACCTTTAAGATCAGCTATCATTGAAGCTACAACTACCATGTCACCAATAGAATCTTTAACATCATCAATACTTTCAGCTTCGAATAACTCACTCATCTCTTCACCAAACTTAATTGTTTGTGTAGGAATATTTCCATTAACTGTTATCAGTCTCGCTGCACCCCATTTTGAAGTTAAATCTTGTAAATCTCTTGTTGTATATTTTAACATTTTATAGTCCTTTTATTTTAGTTACTTTTAATCCAAGATCTTTAAGAAATTGAACACCCGATAAATCACGATATTCTTCATCGTAAAATATTTCTTTAATACCAGCCGAAGCTATTAATTTTGAACAAGTCTTACATGGTGCCATAGTTACATATAATGTACAATCTTCAGTTTTTAAACCTTCTCTATTACAAAAGGTTAATAAGTTCTGTTCAGCATGTAAAACAAATTCATTAGTTGTTAAAGTAGTACCTGTAAAATTACATTTTTCACATATCATACCTTGGCAACTATCACATTTAACTTCTGTCTCACAACAGTTGTCAGCTCCGGGTATTGTTCCATTATAACCGCAAGCGACAATTCTACCGTTGTTAGATAGTACAGCTCCAACTTTTTTTCTTTTAGCGTAAGATAATGAAGCAAAATTGTGAGCTGTTTGCATCATTACATGATTTATATTATTCATGAATTATCCTTTAACCATTTATCAACTAATTGTTTTCTATATGATACACCATTTGATTGACGAATAATATCAGTCTTTAGTGGTTCTTTAGGTCTGTTAACAATATCTGTATGTAATACACCTTTATATCTATCTCGTAAGTGCTGTTTATTCACACGTTGTTCATAAGGTAAACCTAAAGCGTACTCGATAACTTTTAAGCTCAGAAAAGGGCTTCTAACTTCTTTAGTGTGTATCATTGACATTCGATCGAGTCTAACATTATGATAGAAAGGTAATTCATCAAAAATATCACTTAATTGTGAATCATATTCGTTCATACGTCTATACCCACCAAAAACTTCATCTGCACCATCACCTGTAAGAATTACAGTTTCATCTACTTGTTTAAATAAACTATATTGAGGGTACATACTACCAAGATCCATTGGCATTTCCATAGCAACTAAAGCTTCGTCAGAATGATCTAAATCAATAAGTTCTACATTTTCATCTACAGCTTTAGCATATTTATAATCACCAAGATTGTCAACACAATATGTATTTACTTCTTTTGTAAGCTCTAAATGTTTTCTTTGCTTATCAATATGATGGTGTATGATACTTGAGTCTAAACCACCTGACAGAAGTAATCCTATATTCTCATGACCTTTAAGTCTATTAATAACAGCTTTATCAATAATGTCATATAGATCACCTTGTCTCGGTTGGAACTTATACATAGTGTCACTAACATTCAAAAGTCTGAAATTAATATTGAATGTATATAGTTGGTTTGGTAAAATTCTCTTTATGTTCCAATATGGTGTTGAGTCATCCGTAACATAGCCAAATTTGATTGTTTTAGATAAATGAAGGTTATTGATTGAACCTTTCGCTAAAGGTCGTAATTCACTAGCTATTGACTTATCATTGAAGTATAATTGTTTTTTACCTAAAGGATCTGTAAAACAATAAATATTTTTATGATCTTTATCATAAATTATAAATGAATAAAACCCATCTTGTTGGATAATATCTTCAATAGCTTCAAATAAAGTATTAGCTCGAAATGTGTCAGAAATATACTCCAAATCATTATCATAATCATCATGAAATATTTCACCGTTAAAAAGTATAATAAATCTTTCAGTTTCAATAATGGGGTTGTCTTCAAAGCTTGCCTGAATAGGTAAGTGTTCATGAAAAAATACAATACCTTTTTCATGAACTATTTTTGTATGAAGACCTCTGTGTTTCATTTCAAAGCCATAATCGTCAGATTTTTTAGATACCATTATTCCGCACATTTTATAGCCTTTTCAATAGCAATTCGATCTGAAGTAAAACAATGTAAACTTGTAGCTACAAAATGAATGTTACCAAGTTTAATATCTTTTAGATGAGCCTGTTCTTTTACAAATAAAGCTAATCTATTTGCTAGATATAAATCATTGTGCATGTGTCGAATAACGTCACAACTTCTCATCGGATAAAATAGATCTAATTTACCATTTCTAACAATGAAGTGATAACCAAGTGTGCAAGGTATTCTTTCGCCAGATCTAGCAGCAAATATATCTTCAGGAAAATATATAGGAAGATAAGCTTGACGTGTATCAGGTTCTTTTATAAGTAACTGAATCAGATCACCTAAATCACCAATATCATATCTAATACCATTATGAAGAGTTTTACTCCAAAATCTTTCAGGATATGAATGTGAGAATTTAGTACCACTCATATATTCTTCATTACCTCTTAACCATAATTTATGACTTGGTGGGGGATTTAAAGGTTCACCACCTACACGTTCATCAAAATGTATATCAGCCCACGGTAACATAGGTTGAGCTTCTTGTTTCATATCTTCAATATTTTGAGCCATTGGTATCATAGCTGTTGCATGTAATAACTCTAAAAATTTAGGGTGATTATCTTTACCTTGCCACTTTTGAGTTTCTACTTCTTGACCTGACTCTAACAATAATACTCTAAGCCTTTTTATTGATTGTCTCATCTGCAATTCCTTCTTGTGTTTCAGGTTGTATAATCTTAAGCCATAAATCAGCATAACTACTAAGATCTAAAGCACTATCAACATGTTCTGGTGTTGTAGCTAATCTAACCATTTTACTTACCATATAAAAAGCAGCTGTTTCAAAACCTTCAGGCCATTGCTGTTTTATAGTTACATCATTTTTTTCTTTATTTACATTTCTAAGAACTTCCATGATTTGATCAACAGCTTTTGAGTGATTGTCAAATCCACCATATACATTACCTCGTTCCGATTGAACTTCTTTTAATTGGTTATTCATTATTTACTCTTTTTAGCAGCTTTTGCTTTTTGGTTTAATTGTTCAATAGCTATTGTTGCGGCTACACTTAATTTGATTTTTTTCATGATTTACCCTTCTTAATTTTTTCATTAACTTTTGCTAGATCTTTTCGAGCTAACTTCTTATAAACTTTTTTAACATTTTGATATTCGTCAATTTGCTCTTGAGTGTCAAAACCACCTCTTGAATGAAATACCTTCCATATATGTATACATTGATCGATAGTATATTCTTCATTAGTTGATTCAACACCAAGGCAAAGATCACAGACGGTTTGGTCTTTGTTTCGAGGTTCAAAGTCTTCGAAACAGTCATCACATATTTTCATCGTTTTATCCTTTTATCGTTTTATTCAGATTATTATCTCTAAATTTACATTATAAATACATTAAAGATAATTCTCACATTTACTCTGCAACCAGCAAGACTCACAAGCTGCTTCAGGTACTTCTGACTTAGAACAATAATCTAATTTAATTTTATCAATATATTGATTTGGTGATAAAAACCTTTCGTTAGTTATATCAACTTTATAACTTGGATCCAAGTAGCTTAGAAATAGTTTAGTAACATAGGTTGTAAATTGTACAGGCATCGCTTTTCCAACCTGTCTAAACCCTTTACCTGACCAATGTTCACTATCTCTTAGAACAAATTCAAAGTCTCTTGGAAAGCCTTGTATATTAGCTCTTTCTCTAATTGTTAAAGGTAAACCTGTTTTATGATTAAATGTTGTCATACCACCAGTTATAACCATTGAGAAGTTTTGCATATTCTTAGCTGTTCCAGGTTTACCGCTTATATTACCTTTAGGTGTCATATAAGGTAATAATCCTCTTTTATTTCTTTTATCATAATCATAAAGATCTTGCCAAGTTATAAGCGGTAAACCATCTTCATCAACTAATTTACTAACACCTCTAATTGGATCTGTAAGTTTAACAGGTATATGATTTTTAAGATCTTCACAGTCTTTACTATAAATATCCATATTAGTTTTGAAGTCAAATTCACCAGGTTGAAATACAAAGTTAAATTCTTTTTTAGCTCCAATGATAAAAAATCTTTTTCTATTCTTTTGGGGATTACCATAATGATAATTACTAATCCATTCGAAATAAATATCATATTCGGGAAATTGATCGATCCAATATTGAGCTGGAAATATCTCAACCATTTTAGGAAGATTATCCATAGCAAAAAAGTTAGGTTGAATTTTCTTAACAGCTTCAACTGTCATTGGTATTTTACCCTGACATTGCACATCAGACTTTTTAGATCCTGTAAGATTTAAACCTGAGAAGTCTCCACAATCATCATGTACCATTACAATATCAGCACCAACAAGATGATCAATATTATTATAATCAGTTGTAAAAGGTGCAT
>NZ_JBFHGL010000016.1 GCF_041583195.1 Sulfurimonas sp. | reverse complement strand
CCTAAGCGTCGTAGAGTTTAAGGAGATTACTGATGGCAAGATATAGAGGTCCAGTAGAAAAAATCGAAAGAAGATTTGGTGTAAGCCTTAACCTTAAAGGTGAGCGTCGTTTAGCAGGTAAATCTGCTTTAGATAAAAGACCATATGCTCCAGGTCAACACGGTCAACGTCGTGGTAAAACTAGTGAGTATGGTTTACAACTAAATGAGAAACAAAAAGCTAAATTCATGTATGGTGTATCTGAGAAGCAATTCCGTGCATTATTCGTTGAAGCTAAAAGACGTGATGGTAATACAGGTACAAACCTTATTACTTTAATTGAACAAAGACTTGACAATGTAGTTTACAGAATGGGATTTGCATCTACTCGTAGATTTGCTCGTCAACTTGTAACTCACGGTCACATCTTAGTTGATGGTAAAAAATTAGATATCCCTTCTTACCGCGTTAAAGTTGGTCAGAAAATTGAGGTTAAAGAATCTAGCAAAACTAACCCACAAGTTGTTCGTGCTATGGAATTAACTAGCCAAACTGGTTTATCTCCATGGGTTGATACTGACAATGAAAAAGTTTTCGGAATCTTTACTCGTTTACCAGAACGTGAAGAAGTTGTAATTCCTGTAGAAGAGCGTTTAATCGTTGAGCTTTACTCTAAATAAAAAATAAAAAAGGCGTATAAATGAAAAAGATCAAAACTACTCCACTAGCTCCACAGCAATTTGAGGTAGAACAAATTAGTGATAACGAAGCTAACATAATGGCATACCCGTTTGAGACGGGATATGCAATATCTTTAGCTCACCCACTTCGCCGTTTTTTATTAAGTAGCTCAGTAGGTTATGCTCCAATCGCTATAAAAATAGAGGGTGCTAAGCACGAGTTTGACTCTGTGCGTGGTATGCTTGAAGATATTTCTGACTTCATCTTAAATCTTAAAGAGATTCGCTTTAAGCTTAATGGTGATGTAGACTCAGCAAAGATCGATTATAGTTTTGCAGGGCCTTGTTCAGTAAAAGGTAGTGATCTTACTAATGATGAAGTTGAAGTTGTAACTCCAGATACACACTTAGCTACATTAAATGAAGATGCTACGTTAAACTTTACTATTAAAATAGCTCAAGGTATTGGGTATGTTCCAAGTGAAGATACTTCAGATGAGCTAGAAGATGGATACATCGCTCTAGATGCATACTTTACACCTGTTAGAAGTGTAACTTATAAGATAGAGAATGTACTTGTTGAAGATAATCCTAACTTTGAAAGAGTTGTATTAAACATTAAAACTGATGGTCAGATTTCACCAGTAGATGCTTTTAGAAACTCTTTAGAAGTTATGTATGCTCAACTTGCTGTATTTAACAGTGAAATTAGTGTAAAAGCTCCAACTACAATTGAAAGAGTTGAAGAGTCACCAGATCTTAAAAAACTTACTACACACATTGATTCATTAGGATTAAGTGCTAGAAGTTTTAACTGTCTTGACCGTTCAAGCATCTCTTTAGTTGGTGAGATTGTACTAATGAGTGTAAATGATCTTAAAAACGTTAAAAACCTTGGTAAAAAATCTTATGATGAGATAGTTGAGAAGGTTCAAGAGTTTGGTTACGAAGTTGGCGCTGATTTAGCTGATGATGTAGCAAATGCTCTTAAAAAACAAATAGAAGCAAAATAAGGAAATAATGATGAGACACCGTCATGGATACCGTAAACTAGGACGTACAAGTGCACACCGTAAGGCGCTTTTAGCAAATCTTAGTATTTCGTTAATTGAACATGGTAAAATTGAAACTACTGCAATGAAAGCAAAAGAGCTTCGCTCTTATGTTGAAAAATTAATTACAGTAGCTGGTAAGGGTGATTCTAACGCTCACAGAGCTGTATACGCATCACTTCAAAACAAAGCTGCAACTAAGAAATTAGTTGAAGAAATCGCTCCTCAATATGTAGAGCGTAACGGTGGTTATACAAGAATCACTCGTACTCGTATTCGCCGTGGTGACGCTACTACTATGGCATTTATCGAATTAGTTTAATTACTAATTTCTAAGGATTTATTCCTTAGTTCCCGCCTAGCGCTGATTTTCAGCGTTTAGCATCCACACTTAAAAATCTTTCTCTAAATTGTATAGGATAATCATGAGTAAAATAATTTTTGGTACACAAAGAATTTCAGAACATAATCCACAACATCTACAAGCTTTAAAAGAGGCTATAAAATCTGGCATTAGAATGATTGACACATCACCCAAATATATGGATGGAGGTGCTCAGCGTACGATTGCTTTAGCTTTTAGAGAGTTTGAAGATGATATAAGAGATAACATTGAAGTAATAACAAAATTTGATATTAATTCTAATCCAAGTGAAGTTTTGGAAAACTCTTTAAAAGATCTTGAATTGAATTCAATTTCATGTTATATGATCGAAAATCCTGAATCAGTACTATACAAAGCTATTGAAGATGGGATATCTAAAGATGATAGATTAGATGAGATGAATAGGTTGATTTTTGAAGCTTTTTTAGAGTGTGAAACATTAGTTCAAAGCGGAAAGATTAAATCTTATGGGATCAGTAGTGAGGCATTTTCGGTAATACATAAAGATGATAAGTTCTTACCGTATGAAGATCTTGTTACCTTGGCTATGGAAGCTGCTCATGAGCTTAAAAATGAGAAACATAGCTTCAGCACAATAGAGTTGCCCATAAATATACTGGAAAACGAAGGTTTAGGATGTGCAAAATGGGCAAAAGAACAAGGGTTAAGAGTAATAGCTACAAGACCTTTAAATGGAATAACAAATAATCAAGTGTACAGATTGGCTGATTATGATGAAAGCCATGAGTATTATCATCATCTAAATGAACTTTTAGAAGTTACCGATAATGAGCTTTTAAAGCCTTTGTTTAATCTTTTTGAAGAGTTAGATGCATCTAAACATAAGTTCGGCTGGGTAGGTGATTATGAAACTTTTCTTTATACTCAGGCTATTCCACATATGCAAAAAGCATTAAAAAATATAGATGAGCAAAATGCTCAAACAATGCTAAATTTTATAGATCTATTTTTGATTGAATATAAAAAAATGGTTGAGTATGAATGTGCAAAAAAAACTAGGATAGCTTTAAAAGAAGTTTTTAAAGATTGTAAGCTCAAAATGCAGGAATGCGCAATAAAGCATTTACTAAATATAGACGATATTGATTATATAGCTGTAGGGATGAGAAAACCTTCCTATGTAGATGAAATTATAAGTTTAGAGTTATAAATTTATGGTTTGTTAAGCCCTTTTATCATATTTTATGTTATTAAAATTGGTAATGGTTTATCTCTACAAATTTTAAAAGTTTTTAATACCAATAAGGAAGAAGATGATTCCCTTTAGTGACGAAGAGTTGGTAGCACCTGTTAAACGTGTTATTGACAAAGTAAGACCATCTATCGCTTTAGATGGCGGAGATATTGATTTTATAGCTGTTAAAAACGGAAGTGTATATGTTCAACTAAAAGGTGCATGTGTAGGATGTTCGAGTAGTGGGACAACTTTAAAATATGGAATTGAGAGACAGCTCCGTATGGATATACACCCTGAAATAACAGTGGTTAATGTTCCTGTTGGAATGGAAAATGATATAGATAATCTTTAAGAAGGGGGATGTTATGAGTGTAATAAGCAAATATAAAATATTATCACAAGCAAAAGATAGCTTTTCAAAAGCAGAATTTGAAACAGCATTAGAAAAATTTGCTACTGTATTACAAAACTATCCAAACTCTAAAGAAGCGTATAACGGTGTTATATTATCTGAAATGGCTATGAGCGGTGAAGGTGCAGCAGAAGCATTGTTTGATTACTATGAAATTCTAAAAGAGGAAGATAGTGAGCAAGCTGATGTTATTATGTCTGAGTTATTATCAAATATGGATGGTAGCATGGATAGTTTGGGGGAGTTGTTTGCAGAGCCTATTCGTGACAGATTAGAGTATGAAGATGGAATACTTTATGATGATTTCAAAAAAATAATAGAGAACGGTACTAGCTTTAAAGAAACATTTGAGAATATCATGTTTTCAACACGTGTGATCATCAGTGAAAAAGAAGATTTTATAGAGTTTTTGGATAGTTTGATTGAACACGGTTTTAACAAAATGGCTTTAAACTATTTAGAGGGTGCTTTGAGTGCGTATCCTACAGATGACAAATTAAGAAAGCTGTTGACTAAACTATCTAAAGGCAAAATTATTGAAAATTGAGCTACCAAACCAAGCTTTCAAATATGTAACTGAAAATTCACAAGAGTGCGATGAACAAACAGCGTTTGTTCTCACAAACCAAAATGAAAAATATCTTCAAAATGCTAAAGATCATAACGCTCACTCAATAATAAAAATTGACGAGATAGCAGAACTTTTTGGAATTGATCAAATAAAAATAGTCGGTATTACAGGTACTAATGGTAAAACGACTACTGCCAGTGCCATATACTCTTTTTTACTTGATTTAGGATATAAAGCTGCCTTTCAAGGTACACGTGGATTTTTTATGAATGATGAAGTTGTAGAAGGTAAGAGCCTTACAACACCAAGTGTTTTAAATACATATATTCACATATATCAGGCTGTAGCAGCCGGATGCGAATTTTTTATTATGGAAGTAAGTTCTCACGCAATAGTACAAAAGCGTATAGAGGGCTTAAAGTTTGAGTTAAAAATACTTACAAATATTACTCAAGACCATTTAGACTATCATAAAACAATTGAAGAGTATATAGCCGTAAAAAATAGTTTTTTTCAAGATGAGACAAAAAAACTAATCAATAAAGATGAAACTAAAGCATCATTCAATGTAAAAAATACATATACATACGGCATAGAAAATCCAGCTACTTATAAACTGATGGCATACTCACTTAACAATGCTTCAAGCGGAATAATACAACATATGCAAGATGAAGTAGTTCCTTTTACATCTTCGCTTCATGGATTTTTTAATCTATATAATCTAATGGCAGCTATATCGGCCACACATCTGCTTAGTGGTAAAAAACTTGAAGAGATAGCAGAAGTGGTAGATAATTTTGCAGGTGTTAGTGGTAGAATGGAACAGGTTAGTGAAGAACCAAATGTAATAGTTGATTTTGCTCATACACCAGATGGTATGGCTCAAGTTCTTAATGCTTTAAAAGAGAAAGATCTTTTAGTAGTTTTTGGAGCAGGTGGTGATAGAGATAAATCAAAACGTCCACTTATGGGTCGTGTGGCATCAAATTTGGCTAAAAAGATATATATTACTAGTGACAATCCAAGAACAGAAGATCCTGATGAGATTATAAAAGATATACTAACAGGTATTGAAGATAAATCTAACGTTAAAGTTGAAGTAAATCGTAAAAAAGCAATTGAGAGTGCTTTAAATGATCAGACTGGCGATGAAGTTGTAGTTGTACTGGGAAAAGGTGACGAAGCGTATCAAATTATATATGATCAAAAACTCCCTTTTGATGATAGGGAAGTTATAAGAGAGATTCTAAAAAGAACTTAGAATCTTGTATTAAGTCCAAAATAGAAAACATTGGCTTTTGATTTATATCCTATTTTAGTTGTAGCATCTAAGTCTATGCGTTCATAAGATATCTGTTTATATTCATAGCCTAATTCAAAATCAAAGTGCTCATTTATTGCTATATATGTTCCAAGCCCAAAGTTGAAATTTCCATAACTTAGACTTTGTTCTGTATCATCTCTTGTTGTTTTCATTGAACCAGCACCAAAACCTGCTTTGAAATATGGATATATAAAAGTATCTAAATCCAGAGATTTAACTAATTCTATATTCGCTCCATATCTGTCTTCATCTCTGTCAGATAATATTTTAGCCTCGTTTTTAATCCCTTCGATAGACAACTCAATCGCATAATTTTCTCTAATACCGTAACCTATTTTTATTCTTCCAGCATCTAATGATTTTCTTTTTACATCTAAATTGTCAAATTTTTCATTGATATTTGCATAACCAAGTCCAAGATATAGTTTTGCATCCGCATATACAGATGAGCATAAAAGCATAAGAATTATTATAAATGACTTCAATTTCTGTTCCCAATATTAATATTTTTTGAATTATATCCAAATAAGTTATCTCTTAACTTATATATATGGAAAGGTTTTGCTATAATTGCGCAAAATTTATTTAATAAACATACATAGCATTCATTTATGGCAATATTTCTGGTTGCAATTTTATTTAAAAATTGCGCTCATAAAATTGCGAATGCTACGCAAAAGGAAGAAATTATGGGAATCCCTCAACCAGCTTTTTATATCTTTAAATGTGAACAATCAGCACCTCCAGGTATGCCAAAACCATCATGTGTATCAGCACAAAATCCAGAGTCTCAAGAGTTATTCCAATACCTAGCTCAAAAGCTTATGCAAGAAGGTATTATGGGAACAGTTCAACCTATCAGAACTGCATGTTTGAACCGTTGTAATGTTGGTCCAGTAATGTTAGTTGAACCTGGTCATGTTATGTATACAGGGTTAACTAAAGAAAAAATTGATAGAATAGTATCAGAACATATTATGGAAGGTAATGTAGTTGAAGAGTATGTTATAGACTCTGAACTATGGGATAATGCTATCTCACCTGCTGATATGAAAAAACAGATGGGAATGTAGGAAGTTTTTTATGAATATAGAAATGCTTTATAGCAAAATTCACCGTGCGACTGTTACAGATGCTAACTTAAATTATGTGGGTTCTATTACTATTGATGAAGAATTAATGGAAGCTGCAAAAATGCGTGTAGGTCAAAAAGTAGAGATATTAAATATCAATAACGGTGAGCGTTTCTCTACATACATTATTTTAGGTGAGCGCGGTAAGCGTGACATTTGTTTAAATGGTGCTGCTGCACGTAAAGTTCATAAAGGTGATAAAATTATTATTGTTGCATACGCTTCATATAATGAAAAAGACCTAGAAACTTATAAACCTAAAGTTGTTTTATTAAATGATGAAAACAACATCGACGAGATAGTGGATAGTATCTAATGTTTGGCAATCTGGGCGATATGAGTAAAATGCTTGAGGGGATGCAGGAAAATGCATCAAAACTTCAAGCTGAACTTGAGTCAAAAACATTCAGTGTAAAAGCCGGTGGAGGAATGGTTGAAGTGAGTATTAACGGAAAAGGAGAGATTGTTGATCTGAATATTGACGATTCTCTTTTAGAAGATAAAGACTCACTCCAGATTCTCCTTATAGGTGCAATGAATGATGCATACGATATGGTTCAAAAAAACCAACAAAATTCGGCACTTAATATGCTTGGCGGGATGGGTGGAATGAACCCTTTTGGAGCAAAGTAGATGTTAAGAGTGTTCCTCGCTCTTAACCTTCTTCTTATAAACCTACTAGCCTGCAAAGGTGGCTATCAAACTTGTGTTAAAAAAGTTCAAGACTCAAAAGCACTGCAAAATCAAATGATACAAGTTCCAATCTCAAAACATCAAAAATTAATATACTCAAATATAAAACCAAATGCTAAAATTATTAAGCATGATCCATTTTTAAATTTATATATTATTGAAGTTAAACAAAATTTCAAATATCCATTCAGAACAAATTACAAACTCTCACTTGGGCAAGCTTCAGTGGATAACAAGATGGCGATTGAGGGAGTCATAAAAACAAAACAGATCGGTTTAAACAAGTTGGCAACATTTAGTGAGGTAGTTAATACACCATCTCTTTTGTTAAGCTCTTGTTGTGCAATAGAAGGTTTAGTTACACCAAAAGGGATAATTGAAAAAGAGTATATAGATAATTTTATAAAAAAGAAAAAAATCGAATATAGCGATATTGGAATAAGAGTAGAAGAACAAAACAACAAAACAATAATTAAAAGAGTCAATCCTTTTGATAACACTATTAAGTTAAAAAAAGGTGATGTAGTTTTAGAGATCAATTCAAAAAAAATAAAGAATGCTGGACATTTAATGCGTGAAATCCTTTTTAGTCCAATTGGTAAAAAGCATATCTTAAAAGTCAAAAGAGTTGGAAAAATAATCTCTGTAGAAGCTATATCTAAAAAACGCTACGGAGGCGGAGAGATTGGGGATACTTTTTTAGAGGCAAAAGGTCTTTATTTTAATAATGACTTATTAATAATGAAAATTACAAACGACTATAAGGGCTATGGTCTTAAAGTTGGTGATAAACTACTACAGGTAAATGGTAAAAAAGTTGTCTCAATAGATGATATAAGAGAAAACATAGATGATTTTAAACATCAGGCATCACTTTTATTTTTAAGAGATAACTTCCAATTTTTTGTGAATATTAATTAAAAATATTTCATAACCTTAATAAGTAATTAACAAGAAAAATAATAGAATTTCATATGCAAAATTTTGAGAAGTTTTTACAAGATAATTTACCGGTATCTAAGTCTATACATCCTACATATGAAAAAGCTTTGCACGAGATGCTTTTAGCTGGTGGAAAGAGGTTTCGTCCGGCTCTTTTACTAGGTGTAGTTGAAGCTGTAAACCCGCTTATGCTTGATGGTGCAAGGCATGCTGCGTATGCTGTAGAATTGTTACATACATATTCTCTGATCCACGATGACCTTCCTGCTATGGATGACTCACCTCTACGCAGAGGAAAACCTACTTTGCATGTAGTATATGACGAGGTAACGGCAATCCTTGTTGGAGATGCTTTAAATACATATAGTTTTGAAGTTTTAGCAGATGCACCTTTCTCAGATAACACTAGAGTTAAACTTATACGTGAACTTGCAACAAATGGCGGTTTAAACGGTATGGTTTTAGGTCAAGCAATTGATTGCTACTTTGAAAATCAACCACTTAGCATTGATGATGTAAAAGTTCTTCACACAAATAAAACAGCTAAACTAATTGCAGCTTCACTAAAGATGGGTGCAATTATAGTCGGAGATGAAAAATTAGGTGAAAAACTTTATGATTTTGGAATAAAACTTGGGGTATTATTCCAAATTCAAGATGACATACTAGATGTTACTCAAACCGACGAAGAAGCTGGAAAGCTAACAAATAATGATGAAGACAAAAATAGCTTTGTAACTTTGATAGGGCTTGAAGAGTCTATGAAAGAAGCAAATACTATTGCGGATGAACTCTCAGATGAGTTGAATAATTTTGATGAGAACTTGAAAAAGTCTCTATCATCACTACTTACAAAATACATAAACAGACATAGGAATTAATTAGATGAGCAATCAAATGCGTCAAAAAATGGCAGACACAATTAGGTTTTTAGCAGCAGATATGGTTCAAGCAGCAAACTCAGGTCACCCTGGTGCTCCAATGGGATTAGCTGATATTGCAGTAGTACTTAGTGAGCATATGAATCATAATCCTAAAAATCCATCATGGTTAAATCGTGATCGCGTTGTATTCTCAGGTGGACACGGTACTGGTCTTATATATTCACTTTATTATCTATGGGGATATGGATTAGAACTTGAAGATTTAAAAAATTTCCGTCAGTTAAATTCTAAAACTCCTGGACACCCTGAATATGGTCATACTGAGGGTGTTGAGATAACTACAGGTCCACTTGGTCAGGGTATAGCAAATGCTGTAGGATTTGCAATGGCTTCAAAGTTTATGGGTGCTCAGGTAAATTCTGAGACTGCATCTATGATAGACCATAATGTATACTGTTTATGTGGTGATGGTGACTTAGAAGAGGGAATCTCATATGAGGCCTGTTCAATTGCTGGACACAACAAATTAGATAACCTAGTAGTTATTTATGATTCAAACCGTATCACTATTGAGGGGTCAACTGATCTTAGTATCTCTGAAGATATGCGTAAACGTTTTGAGTCACAAGGTTGGGATGTATTAGAGTGTGATGGTCACAATTTTGATGAGATAGACAGCTCTTTAACAACTGCTAAAGCTAATACTAAACCAACTTTAATCATTGCAAACACTGTAATTGCAAAAGGTGCAGGTGAATTAGAAGGTTCTCACCACTCTCACGGTGCTCCTTTAGGTGAAGATGTAATTAAAAAAGCAAAAGCGGACGCAGGTTTCGATCCTGAAAAAAGTTTCTATGTAGATGAAGATGTAATGGCAAGATTTAGATGCGCTATTGAAGATGGTGATCTAAAAGAGCGTGAGTGGGTTCATTCACAAAAAACTATGCCTTTAATGGAGCAAAATGAAGCTCTAGAAGCACTTCAAAATCCAGATTTTTCAAGAATTCAGTGGCCTGAATTTGACAAAGCTGATGCTACTCGTAGCACAAACGGAAAAATTATAAATGCTATTGCACGTGCAATCCCAAGTTTCATTGGTGGTTCAGCAGACCTTAGTCCTTCTAACAAAACTGATCTAAAAGATATGGGTGTATTTCCAAAGGGAAGAAATATCTACTTTGGTATCCGTGAGCATGCTATGGCTTCAATTGTAAATGCTATGGGATTATACGGTGGTCTTTTACCTTTCTCTTCTACATTCTTTGTATTCTCAGATTACTTAAAACCATCTGCTCGTATAGCTGCACTAAGTGGTATCCAGCACTTTTTCATCTGGACTCATGATTCTATCGGTGTAGGTGAAGATGGTCCGACTCACCAACCTATTGAGCACCTTTCACAGTTCCGTGCACTTCCTAACTTTTATGTATGGCGTCCGGCTGATGGCGCAGAGAATGTTGAAGCATGGAAAGTGGCACTAGAGATGAAAAATTCACCAAGTGCATTTGTGTGTTCACGTCAAAATCTTTCAGTTTTACCAAAAGCTGTTAACGGCGAAGCTAGTAAAGGTGGTTACTTATTAGCATCTGATGATAATGCTTCGATCACACTTATGGCAAGTGGATCTGAGGTAGAGTTGGCGTTAAATGTAAAAACAGCTTTAAATGAAAAAGGTGTAAATGCTAATGTAGTTTCGGTTCCTTGTTTTGACCTTCTTATTGAGCAAGATAAAGCATATATAGATTCTATAATAAAACCAGATACTAAAAAGGTAGCTATTGAAGCTGCTCGCGGTATGGAATGGTACAGACTTGCGGATGAAGTTATTGCAATGGATAGCTTTGGTGCATCTGCTCCTGCAGGAGAGTTATTTGAGAAATTCGGTTTCTCTGTTGATAGTATTTTAGAAAAAATACAATAAAACTACGAAATGCCACTTAAGTGGCAGAACTCCTTTTACCTTATAGGTTAAAATTTCTCTCGAAATTAAAAACAAAGGAGTTCAAAATGTTAATCACACCTTATAATCCATTTAAAGAAATTAGAGATATTGAGAGTAGACTTTTTGGTGCAAAAAGAGTTTTAGATTCAGAAGAAAACGTGGCTACTTTTGTTCCAAATGTAAACACTAGAGAGGGTGAGTTTGCTTACCATCTAGATATTGATCTTCCAGGAATTAAAAAAGAAGATATACAAATAGATCTTAAAGAAAATGCTCTGACAGTGACAGCTGAGAGAAACTTCAAAGAAGAGACAAAAGAGGAAGACTACTATAGAATAGAAACACGTTTTGGAAAATTTTCTAGAACATTTACACTTCCTGATGACGCAGATACTGAAAATATAGATGCAAGTACTCAAGACGGTGTTTTAGAAGTAGTAATTCCAAAACTTGCCAAACCTAAAAACACTCAAAGGATTGAAGTTAAATAAGCAAAAGTTCATTTAATGACTGATACAATTTAGACAAAACTAGTAGGAGTTGGTTTTGTCTAATCAAGACTTGATTCATAGTGTTGTTACTGATGATGAGCCTGTCCTTCAATTACCGGATTTAGTATCTAATAAAAAACTAATAAAGTATGAAGAGGGTGAAATGGCTTTTGATAGTTATGACACTATGAACTACTTTTACTTCATTATGAGTGGGAAGATAAAGATCTCGCAAATAAATCCAGACACTGCAAAAGAGCAAACCATCAGTATATTAACACGTGGTGATATGTTCGATACAATTACATTACTTGATGGCGAAGAACATGAATATACCTCTACAGTTATTGAAGATAGTGAAGTAGTAGAAGTACCTATTGGACATGTACGAGAACTTATTCATAGTGATGCTAAGTTTAAGAGCTTCTTTTTTCCATATCTTGCCAAACAGATGAGAGATTCAGAAGAGTTGGCCGTCGATCTCTCCTTATATGATGTATATAACCGTATATTAAGACTGATTGGTAGAAATATTGATACAAACGGTGGAGTTACAAAACTAAATCTTATAGATAATCTTTCCCATGAAGAATTAGCATCACTTGTTGGAAGTGTTAGAAAAGTTGTTAACAGAAACCTTCAAAAACTTAAAGATGAGGGTATTATTGAGCTTTCACGTAAACATATAAAATTAAAAAACTTAAAACATTTATTAGACAAATTAAAATATTAATTTTAAAGTTTAATCGATCTTTGGATAGAATATCTAAAATGATAATTTGTGGGGATTAGTTTGCAAAAATATATAGATAAAATAAAAGATTTTAACGAACTTGTAATGTTTGAACACTCTATTTTTTCACTGCCGTTTATATTTATTGCAATGATAGTTGCAGCTGATGGATGGTTTGGTTTTACATTGCTTATATTCGGAGTACTTGCTGCTGTTAGTGCAAGAAATTTTGCAATGGGATTAAACCGTTATGCTGATCGTGATATAGACGGACAAAATCCTAGAACTGAAAGCCGTCCTAGTGTAGATGGTCGTATAGATGCAAACTCTATTTTAATTTTTATAGGTGTAAATGCTTTTGTATTTATTGCCGTAGCATATATGATCAACTCTTTAGCTTTTTGGCTTAGTTTTCCTATCCTTTTTGTTCTTGGAAGTTACTCTTATTTTAAACGTTTTTCATCATTAGCACATGTAGTTTTAGGTATATCATTAGGTCTGGCACCAATAGCAGGTGTAGTTGCCGTAAGTGCCGAGATAACACCTTGGTCTGTTTTATTATCACTAGGTGTAATATTCTGGGTAGCTGGATTTGATCTGCTGTATTCACTTCAGGATATAGATTTTGATAAAGATAATGCTCTTCACTCAATTCCATCTAAATATGGTCCTGAAGCTACTCTGTTTATATCTTTTATTTTTCATAGTTTAAGCGTTATATTTTGGGCAATGTTTGTATGGGTAGCAGGACTAGGTATTTTTGCTTATACTGCTGTTGTGCTTAGTGCATTTATGCTTGGGTATGAACACCATTTAGTGCGTAAAGATTTTACAAAAATAGACAGGGCTTTTTTTACGGTTAACGGTTATCTTGGAATATTCTTTTTTATTTTAATAGTTATGGATAGGTTAGCAGCATGAGCGTTCGTTTAATACCTGCACCAATATCTTTAGAGTTTTCAAAACTCTCAGATGCAAAACTAGAAGATTATGATAGAGAGTTTCATCAGCTTAGTGATAGTGATGAGGATCCTATAAGCCAGTGGCTAAAGCTTGCAAAGGCTAGAGGTGAAACACGTGATACTGATGATGTGCTATTAAACCTTATGGTTGAACTTCATAGAAAAATAGACCAGTTAGAGATGACTATAAAGGGTGAAAAACCAAAAAGAGTTGAATTAGATACCGCAGCGGACATTGACTCTATAGGGCATGATCATTTTCATATAAAAGAGGGTGCTTTTGAAACTGGATGTGAGTACTATGGACGTGTCACAATGCCGGTTCATCCAAAAAGAGATGTAGCTGTTTATTTTAAAGCAATGGATAGTTCATTAGCCGAGATACAGAGAATACATGAGCGTGATGCTAAAGAGTGGAGCTCATATTTAGCTGCGCGTGAACGTGTACTGATCCGAGAAGCAAAACAGAAGAAGGAAGATTGATGCCAGCACAATATATGCAGTATTTTCAATTAGAATATATTATTGTAGTTATGGCTGGCATCATACTTTATCTACTCTATTATGTATATTCCAAAGATGCACAATACAATAAAAATATACATTCTATTGCATCTGTAGTTGAAGATCTAAACAGAGAAATTTTTTATCTTAAAAAGAATACAAAAGAGATAGAGCTTAAAAGTAAAGTAAATTCAAAACATATGAGTGATGAAGAGATATATCAAGAGATTGAGAGAAGTGTATACGATCTTGTCCACCCGTTATCCCAAGCATTAAAACAGATGCAAGATAGCGTTGATATGATTGAAGCTCAAGTTGATTCACGTGTCTCAAATTTAGAGAGCGGAGTTAAGCAGATCTCTATTCCCGGTTCAATTCACGGAAATGATGATGAAAAAGTTATAGCACTTTATAAGCAGGGAATCGATGTTGAGACGATCTCAAAAGAACTTCATATATCAAAAGCCGAAGTTGAATTTGTTTTAAAAATAAACAAGATCAAGTAGTGGATATATAGTGGCAGACAGAAAGCTTTTTACATTAGTAGCGATTATGATAGGTTTTAGTATAGTATTATCATATACTTTATCGGCATACACTACTATACTTTTTGGAGTTGGCGAATTTCATTTTGCTATTAGACAGATAATTTTCGGCATCTTAAGTATACTGACAATATGGGTAGTTGCTCAGCTTGATCCGAATAAACATTTAACCCCACTTGGATTCTTTTTATTTTTCGGATCAACTATTTTGATGATAGCTATGCCATTTTTACCTGAATCTTTCGTATCAGCTGTCGGTGGTGCAAAAAGGTGGATTAAACTTTTTGGTTTTTCTATAGCACCGGTTGAGTTTTTCAAAATAGGTTTTATATACTTTTTAGCTTGGAGTTTTTCAAGAAAACTTGGTCACCATGATGATATGGGGCTAACAAATGAGTTTAAACGTTTTGCTCCATATGCAGTAGTATTTATAGGTGCTATGTTCATAATAGCCTTTGTTCAAAATGATTTGGGTCAGGTTGTAGTGCTTGGTTTGACTCTGCTTTTTATGTTGATGTTTGCAGGAAGCAGTTTTAGATTCTTCCTCTCTTTACTTTTAGGTGCACTTGCATTTTTCTTGTTGTTTATTTTTACGGCTGAGCATAGGATCTTACGTATTAAGTCTTGGTGGGCATCTGCTCAAGATACTGTTCTTTCATTTTTACCGGCAGCTCTAGCAAATGAGTTAAGAGTACCTACAGAGGTTGTTCCTTATCAAATCGGGCATTCAATAAATGCTATCCATAACGGTGGTTTTTTTGGAGTCGGACTTGCAAACGGTACTTTTAAACTAGGGTTTTTATCAGAAGTTCATACAGACTTTGTTTTAGCAGGTCTTGCTGAAGAGTTTGGTTTTGTCGGAGTTGCATTAGTTGTATTTTTATTTATGTGGATTATAAAACGCATCTTTACAATTGCAAACCGCTCAATTGACTCACATATATATCTCTTTTCACTTGGGATTGGCTTGATGCTTAGCTTTGCATTTTTAGTAAATGCATACGGTATAAGTGGGATTACACCTATTAAAGGTATATCAGTTCCATTTTTGAGTTACGGTGGTAGTGCAATATTAGCTTCATCTATAGGAATTGGTATGATCTTAATGGCTAGCAAGAAGGTAGATTTGGAGAAAAAACTATGAAGCTTTGTATAACAGGCGGTGGTACCGGAGGGCATCTTATGATAGCAGAAGCTTTAGTAGAGGCTTGTGTCAAGGAAGGTCATGAAGCTGTTTTTATAGGTTCACTAAAAGGTCAGGACAGAAAGTACTTTGAAAAAAACTCCAAGTTTTCACATGTTTATTTTTTAGATACTACAGGTGTTGTTAATCAAAAAGGGCTTGGAAAATTAAAGGCACTATTTAAAGTGTTTTTAGCTTTTTTTAAATCCCGCAGTATTTTAAAAAAACATAATATAGATGCTACATACAGTGTTGGTGGATTCTCGGCAGCTCCTGCATCTTTGGCAACATTAAGTGTTTTTAAACCGCTTTTTATACATGAACAAAATGCAATAGAGGGAAGATTGAATGCTCTTTTAAAACCATATGCAAAAGAGTTTATATCCGCTTATGATGAAAACTCTCCAATAAAAGGTTATCCTGTAAAAGATGTGTTTTTTAAAAATGCTCGTATTAGAGATGAGTTAAAAACTATCATCTTTTTAGGCGGAAGCCAAGGAGCAAAGGCAATTAACGATCTGGCTTTAAGTGTAGCGCATAAACTAAATAAAAAGAACATACATATAATACACCAAGCAGGTGAAAATGATTATGAGAGAGTCAAGGCCGAGTATGAAAGAAAAGGTGTTGATGCTGAGGTTTATGGCTTTACTAAAGATTTACCGGCATTAATTGCAAATGCGGATCTGGCAGTTAGTAGATCAGGTGCTTCAACTCTTTGGGAATTAACAGCTTCAGGTTGTCCTGCTTTGTTTGTCCCATATCCATATGCAGCTGCTGATCATCAGTATTATAATGCACAGTTCATAGTTGAAAATAATCTAGGTTGGTGTGAACGTGAGGGTGAGGAATTACGCTCAAAACTTCTTCACGTAATAGAAGAGCCATTAAAAGAAAAAAGCGAAGCACTGTTAAATTATTCACATAAAGATGTAGCTGCAAAAATGATCTCAGAGGTAAAAAAATATGTCTAAATATATATCTATAACTTTTATATTTTTTACACTCTTGTTTTTAGGTTGTTCAGATACAAAAGAAACTGAAACAGTAAAAAAAGTTTCACAAAACTTAGATGTATTTACAGATAAAACAACCGGTTATACATGGATTGATAATAATCAAACAAAACAATTAAAAAAAGATTGGCTTGATGCTGTAAGTTATTGTGAAGAACTTTATGCAAATGGACATGAAGATTGGCATCTACCAACAAAAGAACAGCTAAAAACAATAGTGGATAAATCTAAAACACCTGCTATAAAAAGCGGTTTTAAAAATGTAACTCCTTATGGTTATTGGACAAATGACAAAATAGATATTAAAGATGGCTATGTATGGGCACTATATTTTAATCATGGTGGAGAAGTATGGGAATTAAGAACCGATACAAACTATGTTAGATGTGTAAGAAGTACTAATGATTAGAGAGCTTGCGCAAGATCTTGTTGATCTAATCTTTGACTGGGGATACCTGGGTATTTTTTTGTTAATGGCAGTAGAATCATCATTTATACCCTTTCCAAGTGAAATAGTTTTAATACCAGCTGGTTATTTGGCATCTGAGGGAAAAATGAGCATTTTAATGATTATGCTAAGCGGAGTAGGTGGTAGTTTACTTGGAGCATTTATAAACTATTATTTGGCACTATTGCTTGGAAGAAGAATACTTCAAAGATACGGCAAGTATTTTTTTATAAAAGAGAGCGCTCTCTCAAAAATGGATTCATTCTTTGAAGCTCACGGTGCTATATCGACTTTCACGGGCAGACTTATCCCTGGAATTCGTCAATTAATATCTATTCCTGCAGGACTCAGTCGCATGAATTTGGCTGTATTTTCTATATACACAACTTTGGGTGCTGGGATATGGGCACTGATTTTAACTATTTTGGGATATTATATTGGTGAAAATAAAGAATTGATAGACCTATATCTGAAACAAATAATATATATAATTTTAGCTATATTGGGTATAATTTTCTTTTTATATTACAGATATCAAAAAACAAAGAGGATAAAGTAGATGAATTATATGTTTGAGAGTGGTTTCTTAGGAACACGTGCACCTTTTTTTATGGATTTAGTAACTTTAATAGTTGCTCTTTTACCTTTTTTAATGATGGGAGTTATCTACTTTGCAAAAATTAAAAAATATAAATTACACCAAATAGCTCAATATGTTTTATTTGTTGTATCTGTTATAGTAGTTGCATATTTTGAAATTGGAGTTAGAATAGGAGGCGGATTCGATTCTTTTATTAAAGACAGCGGAGTTGCCCATCACTACGCTTTAATAGTTTTAATTATACATATTTTAATAGCTGTTGCAACACTTTTCATATGGATATTAGCACTAGGACGTGCGAAAAAGTACCTGCGTGAAGGTAAACACAAAGAGATGGGTAAAATGACTTTCAACGCAATTGTTTTAACATCTTTAAGTGGCATATGGGTTTATATGCTGTTATTTGTCTACTAATTATAGTCCCGCTAAAAGATGTACTTGTCTTGAGCGTATGGAATATTTTGTAAAAATATTCACGGGAGCTCAAAATAGAGACAAGTGTATAAATAATAAAATATTTATAGATAAGGAAAGTATAATATGATTGAAGTTAATGCGAAAGCGCCGGAATTTTGTTTACCAAACCAAGATGATGTAGAGATCTGTTCACGTGATTTAAAAGGGAAATGGGTAGTTTTATATTTTTATCCAAGAGATAATACGCCAGGATGTACTACGGAAGCTTGTGAGTTTACAGAAGCTCTTCCTGACTTTGCTGATCTGGATGCGATCATACTAGGTGTAAGCGCAGATACTACTAAAAAGCATCGTAACTTTATAGAGAAGAGAGACTTAGGTATCACTCTTTTAAGTGATGAAGATACAAAAATGATGCAAGAATACGGTGTATGGCAGTTAAAGAAAAACTACGGAAAAGAGTATATGGGTATTGTTCGTACAACTTATATAATAGATCCACAAGGTGTAGTAAAAGCTGTTTTTGAAAAAGTACGTGTAAAAGGTCACGTAGAAAAAGTTAAAGAAACATTAGCAGAACTTCAAAAGTAGAGATCTTTATCTCTACAATCTTACCTACCACTAAAATTAATAATCAAGCTTAAGTTAAAAGTTTTTTCGGTATAATTGCGCGATTTTTCTTCTGCAATGCACAAGAAAATATTAAACAGATTATGTCAAAAAATTAGTGCAACTTCCTATTTTTAGAAAGACCTGTCCGACATTTTCAAAGAAAACTAGTGAAAATTCTGGCTCGTAAACGAAGCCTTTAAAGGACCTTATATGGTAACTATGAAAGACCTATTGGAGTGTGGTGTACACTTCGGACACCAAACTCGTCGTTGGAACCCAAAAATGAAAAAATACATTTTCGGTGTTCGTAAAAACATTTATATCATCGATTTACAAAAAACTTTACGTTATTTCCGTAACACATACCAAATCGTTGTAGATGCAGCAGCTGAAGGACAAACTGTTCTTTTCGTTGGTACTAAAAAACAAGCTCGTGTTTCAGTACGTGATGCAGCTATCTCATGTGGTATGCCGTATGTAGATAACAGATGGTTAGGTGGTATGCTTACTAACTTCCCAACTATTCAAAAATCTATTCGTAAACTTGATGTTATCGAAGATATGCAAGAAAATGGTCAAATCGATCTTTTAACTAAAAAAGAAGCTTTAATGCTTTCTCGTCAAAAAGAGAAATTAGAGCAATATTTCGGTGGTATCCGTAATATGAAAACTTTACCGGATATGATGTTCGTTGTAGATGCTGTTAAAGAGCACACTGCAGTATTAGAAGCTAACCGTCTTGGAATCAAAGTTGTAGCTCCACTAGATACTAACTGTGATCCTGATGTAATCGATTACCCAATTCCAGGTAATGATGATGCTATCCGTTCAATTCAACTTTTCTGTAAAGAGATGGCTGAAGCTATTAATGAAGGTAAAGCATTAAGAGATGGTCAAAGTGAAGATAGTGAAGCAGCAATTGAAGAAGCTCAAGCAGAAGCAACTGAAGCACCAGCTGAAGAAGCAGTAGAAACTACAGAGGAAGCATAATCATGGCAGTTACAGCAGCACAAGTTAAAGAATTACGCGCAGCAACAGATGCGCCGATGATGGATTGTAAAAAAGCGTTAGTTGAGAATGATGGAGATATGGCAAAAGCAACAGAGTGGCTAAAAGAGCGTGGTATTGCTAAAGCTGCTAAAAAAGCTAGTGAGCGTGTTGCAGCTGAAGGTCTTGTTGGTCTTAAAATTGCTGATGATTTTTCAAAAGCTACTGTTGTTGAGATTAACTCTGAAACTGACTTCGTTGCTAAGAATGAAGGTTTCCAAAATCTAGTTCTTAAAACTACTGAAGAAGTATATTCTAACAAACCTGCTGATGTAGATGCAGTTATGTCAACTGAGTTTGGTAAATACTTCACAGAAGAAACTGCTAAAATCGGTGAAAAAATTGAACTTCGTCGTTTTGGTACATTAGAAGCTGAAGATGATACTATTGCTATGAACGGTTATGTTCACTCAAACAACCGTATCGCTGTTGTTGTTAAAGCTAAATGTGATTCAGCTAAAACTGCTGAAGGTATGAGAGATGTTATGAAACAAGTTGCAATGCACGCATCTGCAATGAAACCTCAAACACTTTCATATAAAGATTTCGATGCTGCATTTGTTGAGTCTGAAACTAAAGGTAGAATTGAAGCTATTAAAAAAGAGAACGAAGAGTTAGCTCGTCTTAAAAAACCTCTTAAAAATGTTCCTACTTACGTTTCAATGATGCAATTAACTGATGAAGTTATGAAACAAGCTGAAGAAGATATCAAAGCTATGTTAAAAGAACAAGGTAAACCTGAGCAAATCTGGGACAAAATCATCCCTGGTTCATTAGCTCGTTTTATCGATGATAACACTACTTTAGATAAAGAACAAGCTTTACTTGATCAAACTTATGTACTAGATGATAAAAAAACTGTAGCAGAGGCTGTTGAAGCTGCTGCTAAAGCTCTTGGCGGAACTGCTGAGATCGTTGACTTTATCCGTTTAGAAGTTGGTGAAGGTATTGAAAAAGCTGCAGACGACTTCGCAGCAGAAGTTGCTGCACAAATGGCTTAATAGTTAAGCTTTTAACTATCACTTTTCTTTATAGGCTAGGACTTCGGTTCTAGCCTTTTTTTTTGCTATAATTCAACCATGAATTTATTAAAAGCAAACAATATATCCCATTCATTTGACACAGAGCTTTTCTCAAATGTCTCACTAGAGTTAGAAGAGAGACAGAGCATAGCTATAATAGGTCTAAGTGGAAGCGGAAAATCAACTCTTTTAAACATACTATCTACATTATTATCTCCAAATAAAGGAGAAGTATCTCTTTTTGGTAAAAATATATCTACTATGAATGCAAAAGAACTTGAGCAGATCAAAAGAAAAAAACTAGGTCTTGTTTTTCAGCAGCATTATCTTTTCCGCGGTTTTTCAGTAGAGGAAAATCTAGAAATTTCAGCAATGCTATCAGGTGAGAATATAGATAAAGAACTTTTGAAAAATCTTGGAGTAGAGCATACTTTAGAGCAAAAAGTAACTGAACTATCAGGTGGACAGCAACAACGTATATCTATAGCCAGAGTTTTAACAAAAAAACCTAAAATTCTTTTTGTAGATGAGCCTACTGGTAATTTGGATCATGTTACCAGTGATGAAGTTAAAAAAATATTTTTTGACTATATAGATAAAGAAAATGCAGGCATGGTTTTAGTAACTCACAATGACGAGTTTGCAATGGAGTGTGACGTTGTTTATAAACTAGATAATAAAGAATTGATAAGAGTAAAATAATGAGTTGGGCTGAAGTATTCACTCAAAACTATGTTATTGGATTTATACTTCTGTTCTTTCGTTTTGCTGCTATGTTTATGGCAGCTCCAATTTTTTCTCATCAAAACATACCACAAACTATAAAAGCTTCTTTAGCTTTTGTTTTTGCAATTGTATTTTATTCATCCATGCCGCCTTTGGACATTCCTATAACTGTACCAAGTATAATTATTGCAATACTGAGTGAGATACTTTTTGGTTTAGCAATTGGTGTTATTCTTCAGTTAGCATATAATGTTATTACGTTCGCTGGAGGACAGATATCTTTTATGATGGGTTTCTCAATGGCCAGTGCTATTGATCCGCAAACAGGTATATCAATGCCTATAATCTCACAGTTTTTGTCACTTTTAGCCTTGATGATCTTACTATCAATAGATATGCATCATTGGTTGTTGTTATTTATCAATGATTCACTTTCCCAAATTCCACTAGGTGGGTTTTTGATGCAAGAAAATTTATTTAAGTATACAATAGAGGCATCATCTAAAATGTTTTTTGTAGGATTTTTAATAGCATTTCCTATTATCGCACTTACGTTTTTACAAGATGTTATATTTGGTATGCTTATGAAAACTATGCCGCAGTTTAACTTACTTGTAATTGGTTTTCCTATTAAAATTGCTTTTGCATTTATAGTTCTGATAGCTATCCTTACATCTACAATGCTAGTGTTTAAAGGGCATGTTCAAGAAGCATTTAACTATCTGGAAATACTTTTTTAGTTTTTTTTTGATACAATAACTACAAAGGAAAAAGTCTTGAAAATTTTACTATTAAATGATAACCCAGTCGTAAATAAATTGGTAACGCTTAGTGCTCAAAAAACTTCAAATGAATTAGATGTAGTATCGAATACAGAAGACTTAAAAACATCTTCATATGATCTAATAATTGTAGATGATTCTATGTATAGTGATGAGTTCATGGTGGAATTAGCTTCTAAAATAGAATATGAAAAATCTTTATATATTTGTGCAAAAGATGCAGATACAGTGGAAGGATTTACATCTGTGATCAAAAAACCTTTTTTACCTACAGACTTAGTGGAAACCTTATCACATTTAGGTAAAAATAATGACTTAGAAGATGAGATTGAAGAAGATATTGCTTTAGATGAATTAGATTCTATAGATGATGAAGAAATAAACTTAGATTCTATGGATGAGGGTCTTGATGATTTAGATGAAGAACTAGAGGGACTGGAAGATTCTGATGAGTCAGAGTTGTCTGAAACAGTAGATGAAACAGAACTAGATGATGATTTAAATTTAGACGACTTAGACTTAGAAGATCATGATGATAGTGATGAAATTCATGATGATCTAAACTTAGATGATCTTGATTTGGAAGAAGAGGCTGACGATGCAGAACTGGATGAAGATTTAAATTTAGATGACTTAGATTTAGAAGACCATGATGACAGTGACACAGAACTTGACGACGAATTAAACTTAGATGATCTTGATTTAGAAGAAGATAATTCGGATTCTATTTTGGATAAAGACGAACTACAAGAAGTTCAGAATCTCTTAGAAGAAGCAGAGACAGAAGAAATAGATGATAGTGAATTAGAAGATGAACTGGATGAATCTGATTTGGATGATGATCTAAACCTAGATGATCTTGAAGATGCAACTTCTGAAGAAACAAGTGATGAAGAACTAAATCTTGATAATCTAGAAGAAGCAGATTTAGATGAATTGGCTTTGGAAGATACAAGTGATGAAGTTGAAAGTCTCGAAGAGACGGACTTAGAAGATGAACTAGATGAATCTAAATTGGAAGATGACTTAGATAGTGTAGATGAACTAAATTTAGAAGATGAACTGGATGAGTCTGATTTGGATGATGATCTAAACCTAGATGATCTTGAAGATGCAACTTCTGAAGAAACAAGTGATGAAGTTGAAGATTTAGAAGACAGTGCTGAAGATGAAGAACTAAATCTTGATGATCTAGAAGAAGCAGATTTAGATGAATTGGCTTTGGAAGATACAAGTGATGAAGTTGAAAGTCTCGAAGAGACGGACTTAGAAGATGAACTAGATGAATCTAAATTGGAAGATGACTTAGATAGTG
>NZ_JBFHGL010000015.1 GCF_041583195.1 Sulfurimonas sp. | reverse complement strand
CGGAATGTTTTTCTCAGCTGTTTGTGCTTTTTCAAAATTTTCAATATACTTATTTCTCATAAGATGTCCTTATTATATGCTTTTTAAGCTGCTCTGGCCTGAAAAATTTGCTTTTACATTCAGACAAGGCGATTTTTAGTGAGCGAATTTTACTATGATTTCCCTTTAGATATTCTTTAGGCACAAAATTATTTTCATAATTTGCAGGTTTTGAGAAAGATGGCGCTTCTAACAGCGGTGTTTCAAAACTCTCTATATCCAAAGATTCACTATTTCCCAAAACACCATCAACATTTCTAGATATAGCATCACACATTACCATTGAAGGGAGTTCTCCTCCAGTTAATATATAATCTCCTATTGAGAAAACTTCATCAGCGTATTTTTCTATTACGCGTTCATCAATCCCTTCATACCTACCACTTACAAATGCTATATGACTTTTTTTAGCTAATCTTTTTGCATCATTTTGGTTAAATTGCTTTGCCACAGGTGTTAAAAAAACAATATGAACATTTTCATCTTTATTTTTTAAATCAGCTAAACAATCATATAAGGGCTGTGGGTTCATTACCATACCGGCACCACCACCTACAGCAGTATCATCCACTTTATTATGTTTATTTGAAGAATAATCTCTTGGGTTTAAATATGAAAGTTCAATAATATCTTTTTCAATAGCCCTATTTAATATAGAGTCACTGAAGTAACCCTCAACTATACTTTGAAAAAGTGTTACGAATGTAAAAGTCATTTTATGACGCTTCTAAAATATCTTTTGCGCCATTTAGTATTATTGTTTTTTTATCTACATCTATAGATATTAAAAATGGCTCTTTGTGTGGGACTAAAAAGCTTTTTGCTTTTTTTTGTTCTAATAATTTTTCATCTGTTTTTATTAAAAGGTAGTTTGTATCTAAAATACGTTCTAATTCTTTTACTTCACCCAAAAGCTCATCTTCCTCATAAACTTTGCAACCTATAATATCAAACCAAAAATTCTCACCATCTTCTAAATGACAATCTTTTCTTGTTTGCTCATAAGTAGTATATAGATTTTTATTCGTAAGTTTTTTAGCAGTTTCAGGTGCACTATACCCTTCAAATTTAACTAAACCTCTTTCGAAATTGATGTTTTCAATTGTAAGTTTATCTTTTTCATTTATATAAAAAGATGCACCTTTTTTAAATTGCTCAGGAAAATCAGATTTTATGTGGAGTTTCATATCGCCTTTTAAACCGACAGTTTTGCCGATTGTAGCGATATAAAGTAGGTCAGTTTTTTTCAAGTTTTAAACTGCTTCAACATTGATGCGGTAACTCTTACCATCTTTAGCTTTACAGCCAGAGATAACAGTTTTAATAGCACCAATCATTTTACCCTCTTTACCAATTAGCTTACCTATGTCAGCTTGGTTGGCAAAAAGTACAATTTCAGTAACTTCATTGCCTTCAGTTAACTCAACTCTAACATCTTCAGGGTGAGTTGCTATTAGTCTAGCAAACTGTGCAACAAATTCACTAATCATCTTAACGACCAGTTATCTTTTTAACGCGGTCGCTCATTTTAGCACCAACGCTTAACCAGTAGTCTAATCTCTCATTATCAACTACAAGAGTTTTTTCATCATTCATTGGATTGTAGTGTCCAATTAACTCAATCCAACCACCATCTCTACGTTTACGGCTATCTGTTACCGCGATACGATAAAAAGGTTGTTTTTTTCTTCCCATACGAGTAAGTCTAATTACTGTCATGTTGTTTCCTATATAATAAAATAATATTGGGGTATTTCTGCAGAATAAAAATATAAGTAGATTTATTGTGCCTCTTACCGCCGAATGGCGTTTATCACTTAAAGTGACTACAGCTCTTAATCACAGAGGGATTATTTCAAGAGCCAAAACGATGGTGAAATTATAGCAAAGTTTTTTTTAAATGTAAAGAGTGAACTTAAGCTTCAAGTTCACCTGCAAGTCTTTTATATATACTGCTGCTGTTTAACAATTCTTTATGCGTACCTTGTGCTACTATTTTACCTTTTTGCATAACCAATATTTTATCAGCATGCTCAATTGTGCTAAGTCTGTGTGCTATCGTAATGGTAATTTTATCTTTTGCATACGACTCAAGTGCATTTTGAATTCTTTTTTCACTTTCATTATCTAGGGCTGATGTAGCTTCATCAAACAAAAGAAGTGATGAATGCTTGTATATAGCTCTTGCTATCGCTATACGTTGGCGTTGACCACCTGATAAATTTGCTCCAAACTCTTCCATCTGTGTATTTACTCCATCATCAAGCTCGTCTACAAACTTTGTTGCATCAGCTAATTCTAATGCTTTATTAACTTTTTCTTCATCTATATCTTCACTACCATAAGCTACGTTTGCCGCCAATGTGTCTTGAAAAATATAAATACGTTGAGTAACCATTGATATATGATGTTTTAAAGAGATATTTTCATAATCTTTAATATTTTTACCATTTATTAAAATTTCTCCATTATCTGGATCATAAAAACGAAGAAGCATATTAATAAATGTTGACTTTCCACCACCACTATCACCAACAAGCGCAATATTTTCGCCAGCCTTTATTTCTATATTTACATGATCTAGTGCAAAACTATCTTCATATCTTAAAGTGACATTTTTATACTCTATAGTTTTAATATCATCTTCAAGTTTCGTATCTCCATATTCTATACGACTTTTTGTATCTAAAACTTCGAAAATTCTCTCACTTGCTGCTAAAGCATCTTGAATTTTTGTATATATAGAACCAACTTTTTTTATTGGATCAAACATTAATCCGACAGCTGTTAAAAATGCCGTAAACTCACCCACAGTCATATTTCCATCATATACTTCTCTACCACCTATAAATATTACAGCTGCTAATCCACTAGCACCTAAAACTTCCATTACCGGAGGTACTACATCACCAACAAAAACAGACTTCATATGTATTTTAAAATATTGCCAACTCTCATCACTGAAACGTTTTACCTCATATTTTTCAGTAGCATTAGCCTTTATCACTTCTGTATTATTAAATATCTCTGTAAGTCTTGTTGTAACATCAGCATTTTTATTCTGCATTCTATGGGAATATTTTTTTAATCTTTTTGCAATTTTAATAAGTGGATAGACAACTAATGGAACTACTATTAATGCGTACATCGCAAGAGTTGGATTTAAATATATTGTATAACTAACAAGTGCTACAACAGTTAAAGATTCTCTTAGAAACTCTGGAAACATGTTTGAGACAAAGTATAAAATTCTATTTATATCATTTGATATTCTAGAGATCAACTCACCGCTTCTATTTAAATACAAATACATCATGTCAAGAGAGATCATCTTCTCAAGCATCATCTCTCGAAATCTAGTGACAATATGTACACCGATATATTGTGTATAAACAGATTGAATATATCTTCCTACTGCTTTAACAAAATATATAGCTATCATACCAAGAGGAATAAGGTATAACATCTCCTCTTTTTTCTCAATAAACATCTCATCCATTAACGGCTTCATAATGTGAGCTGTTGCAGCCGTTGCACTAACAGTTAAAATTATTCCAATAAATACTAAAAAATAATAAAATTTATACTCTTTAACATATGGCCAATATCGTTTTAATACTTTTTTCATAAAGCGCATTTTACTATATATATTCTGTTTAAAAGTTAACTTGATATAATTCGTAAAATTATATGGAGTATATTTTTGAAAATAGCTATAGTCAGACTTAGTGCGATGGGTGATATTATCCATAGTGCTGTCGTATTACAATTTATAAAAAAAATTTATCCTGAATCTCAAGTTGACTGGATTGTTGAGAAATCGATGTCCGCTGTTTTAAAAGATAACAATGATATTCATAGCATCATAGAAGTAGAGTTAAAAAAATTCAAAAAAACTAAAAAGCTCTCAGATCTGCTAAAACAAATCAAAATAATTAAATCACTTCCAAAATATGACTATATTATAGATATGCAAGGGCTTTTAAAATCTGCCCTAATTACGAAGTTTATGAAAGGTGAAGTATACGGCTTTGATAAAGATAGCATTCGTGAGAGCATCGCTTCATATTTTTACAAACACAAGATCCATATGCCATATGATGCAAACACAATAGATAGAAATGTCCAAGTTGTAAGTAAGTCTTTAGACCTAGGTATAACAAGTGAAGATATCCATAAAAAAACTCCTTTTTTATTTTATAAAAACGAAAATAAAATTATTTACGATTACTTGAGTAAAGAGAAAAAAAATATCATCTTTGTAATAGGTTCAACTTGGCCTTCAAGAAACTATCCTAAAGAAAAATTTGTAGAAATTGCGAATGAACTAAAAGAGAATATATTAGTAATTTGGGGGAGTGAGCAGGAAAAGCAAGATGGTGAGTATATAGAACAAAACTCAGAATTTGCGACACTTGTCCCAAGAACAGATCTAAATACACTAAAAGCTTTGATAGCACAGTGTGATCTACTAATAGGAAACGATACCGGTCCTACACATATGGCATGGGCTATGAATATACCGTCAATCACAATATTTGGTCCAACACCGATTAGCAGAGTCTATGTTACAGATATAAATAAAGTTGTAAAGTCATCTTCAGAAGTAAACCCTTACAAATTAAATAAAGAAGATTTTTCAATTAAGGAGATAGAGGTTAAAGAGATATGCGGTATTGCTAAAGAACTTCTTTGATTTTCTCTAGCACATCCTCAGCTTTTATAAGCTTCATACAATCATGATGTCCTAAGGGGCATGTTCTTTTCATGCATGGTGCACATTCTAGATCTTTTGTAACTATAACACCTTTTTCATTCATCCACTGATTTGTCTCAGTATATTTTGTAGGTCCGAATATAGCTACTGTCGGAATTTGAAATGCAGCTGCAAGGTGCATAGGGCCGGAATCGTTTGTTACAAATAGATCTAAACTTGCAATACCACTGATCAACTCTTCAACACTTGTTTTAGCTGCTAAATTCTGATAGTTTTTCACACCAGCTTCTACAAGCAGTTTTTCAATATCTGCTGCGATCTCATCCTCATTTGGTCCGCCAAAAATTACTATGTCATAATCTTTTGACATCTCTATGGCGACTTTTGCAAATTCTTCAGGATACCAACGCTTTGCACTTCCGTATGTAGCACCTGGATTTAAACCAAGAAGCATTTTGTCTGATTTTTTTTCACCTTTGTATCCATAAATTGTTAATTTATCAGGTGAGGTTTTAATGTCAAAACTTTTATTTATAAAATCGTTGTAACGAATAGCTTGATGGATCTCTTTTTTTGTATATCTTTTGTAAATATATCTTTTTTTAACACCTAAAAAGAAAAGTAGATACTGAGTAGTAAAATTTTTTCTAAAACTCAGAGCTATATCGAATGAACCAGCTTTTTTTGCATCACGATAGAGATTTATATACCTGAATCCCTCTTTTTTTGATTCATCTATATAAATCTTCTCAACATTTGGATGGTGTAAAAATAGTCTTGTAGAAACGTACGAGCCGTATATAGTTAGTTTTGCATCAGGATATGTTTTAACTAAGTTCTCTATAGCCGGAGTCGTCATAACTGCATCGCCAAGCCACGTAGGGATCTCAATAAATATTTTCAAAATACCCTCTTAACAATCACAAGTTTGTATTTTCTCTATTGTCTTAGTGGTACTTTTTCCATCCACAAACTGAACAAGTTTTACTTCGCGTGCTATATCACTTCCGACAACTTCTTTTCCTTCGTAGTCACCGCCTTTAACAAGAATGTCTGGTTCAACCATTTTAATAAGATCATAAGGAGTTTCATCGCTAAAAACCGTTACAAAATCTACACTCTCAAGTGCTGAAAGAACAAACGCACGATCTTCTTCTGAGTTTATAGGACGCGATTCACCTTTTAGTTTTCTAACACTAGCATCTGAGTTAAGCCCAAGTATTAAAACATCTCCGTATGATTTTGCAATATCCAAGTAACTTACATGACCACGATGAAGTATGTCAAAACAACCATTTGTAAATACTATCTTTTTACCAAGTTTTTTTAGTCTATCTACTTGAACTTTTAGTTCATCAAAACTTTTAATATGTGCATCGATTGTTGTTTTGTTTATACTTGATCTGTAATGTTCAATCTCATCTATTGTAGCTGTAGCAGAACCTAACTTTCCAACAACTACACCTGCTGCTAAGTTTGCAAACTCTAAAGATGATACTATATCTTTTCCACACGCCAAAGAGTAACCCAGTGATGCTAATACAGTATCGCCCGCACCTGTTACGTCATAAACCTCGCGTGCTACTGTTGGACGCATTATAAGTTTATCATCATAAATAGCGATCCCATCTTCACTTAAAGTAATTAGAGATATATCTAGTTTTGCAACATCTTTTAATTTTGTAAGTGCTTCTACTAAAGAGTTATCATCCTCTATCTTAACTCCACTTGCTTCTTGTGCCTCTTTTTTATTTGGAGTTAAAAGGTAAGCTCCACTATATTTAGAATAATCCAATCCTTTTGGATCAACTAAAACTTTTTTACTATTTGAATTAGATATCTCTATGATCTCTTTTGTTAAAGAATCTGTTAACACACCTTTTCCATAGTCTGATAATAAAACGATATCTATCTCTTGACATAATTCTTTAAACTTTGTTAATAGTTCAGCTTCTGAACTTGTAGATATATTATCTTTTGACTCTTTATCATAACGAACAACTTGTGAGTGAGATGCAATAATACGGCTTTTTTTAGATGTTTTTCTCTCATGTTCTTTTACTAAATAACTTTTTGCATCTATAGCATCAAGCATCTCTTCAAGTTCATGTGCAACCTCATCATCACCCACAACAGATACAACACTTACTTCACACCCAAGAGCTCTTAGATTATTTACAACATTTCCTGCCCCGCCAAGAACAGTAGTTTCTTTATCTATATCTACAACTTGAACAGGAGCTTCAGGTGAAATACGGTTTGCACTTCCCCAAAGATAATGATCTATCATAAGATCACCGATAACTAAAACTTTTGGAGAGTTATGCATTATTTATCAACCTCAACATCAAATAATCTTTTTATCTCTGGAATATATGATTTTATGCCATCTTCCATCTCATATTTTGGCTCATACCCCAAGTTTTCTTTTGTACTTTCAATATTTGCCTGTGTAAAAAACTGATACTGTCCTACAAACGGATTTGGTATATACTCTTTGCCGTTATCTATATTAAGCTCTTTTTGTAAGATGTTTACTATATCTTCAAAGCTTCTTGCTTTTCCTGTTCCAACATTATAAACACCACTTTTTTTAGGCTTACAAGCCAATATATTTGCTTGAATAACATCATCTATATAGATAAAGTCCCTAAGGATCTTATCACTACCTTCAAAAAGTTTAGGTGTCAAACCTTTTAAGATCTGATGACCAAACTGTACAACCATAGATGCAGTCTTATTTTTAAAGTATTCTCTTGGACCGTATACATTAAAATATTTAAGACCTACTATCGATATATCTGCACCATCTTTTATGTACTTATACGATATATTATCCATCATAACTTTTGAAAAACCATATACATTATTTGGCTGTTCATATCCAACTTCAAATCTATCACTGTCACCGTATGTAGCCGCACTAGATGCATAGATCATATTAGCATTATGTTTAATTGCTATTTTTAGCAGATCTTCATATGCATTTACATTTGTTTGTATCATCAAATCTTGTTCAGATGCAGTAGTATCACTTATTGCAGCCTGGTGAAATATATAGTCAAAATCATATTCTTCATCTATAGAGTTTAATAAAGATTTATCGTTAATATCCCCACTGATCACCTTCCCTTTGAAACCAAGAAGGTTTTTAAAGTGACCAAAACTTTTTAAGTTTCCATTACTTAGCGTCTCACCACTTCTAAAACTATCAAGTACTATAACATTACACTTTGGATAGTTTTTTTGAAAATAAAATGCTAAATTAGAGCCTATAAATCCTGCTCCACCTGTAATTAAAACTGTTTTGTTATTGAAGTCGATGTTATTATATTTCATAAATGGATTATACTATTTTTTAACTTATTTTAGATAAAAGCGTATCTTCAATAGTTTTGTATAACTCAATACTATATTCGGCAGGTACTTCAAAATTATTTTGAATCTCTATATCGCTTATAGTTGACCATCTCTTAGCAGATGCAAACAGATTTGCTCCAAAGAAAGATAAAGTAGGTGTATTTGTAAGTCCTGCTAAATGCATAGGACCTGTAGAAGTACTGGTAAACATTTTAGATGTTGAAATAAACTCCGTCAAGTCCCAAATAGATTTAAAATCATCTCTAATCTTTGCGTCAAAATCCAAGTGGGTTTTTATATACTCTTTTACTTCACTGTCATCAGGTCCAAACGTAAATACCACTTCTGCTTTTTGTGATGCAGCTTTTGCAAGTTTTATATAATCATCCCAAGAGAGGTTACCATCGCTACTTCCACCACTTCCGGCATGAAAGACAACCATATTTTCACGTTTTTGTTTTGTATCTAAAAGCGGTCTTTTAAATTCAAGTTTTAAACTCTCATCAAAATGTTTAACCAGATCCAAATTATATTGCCACTCTGTTTTTTTAACTTCGCTTCTTCGCTGTTTTAATGTATCGTTAAAGAAGATCTGTGCAATTTTTGTAGCAGGACCTATTCTTTTTTTAACACCGGCGAGTATTAGTGCAATACCTAATTTGTTTTCTATGTATCCACTGATACTCACATCAATATTTTTAGCTTTTATTCTTTTTGAGAGTTCTAAAATATCGTCTGTATATTCAATAACATCATCGACAAAGTCCAGTTTAGATGCCAGATCGTAATTTATTTTAGAAACCAACATTACTACTTCATGTTCCGTTTGATCTTTTAATATCTTACACATAGGTAAAGATGTTATAAAATCACCTATCTTGTCATGTCTTGTAACTAATACTCTCATTTTTTCAACTCTTTATTTGCTTCATATAGTTTTATATACTTGTAAAAATTTGTAGCCATATGTGAAAACGCTATCACAAGCCCAGCATAGCCGTCTAAAAAACCGCGTTTTATAAAATAAGTTTTTAAAAAAGAAAACTTGGCATTAAGTATAGCTTTTAGTGGTGATGATGACTTTCTACCGACATTATCCTCTGCAAAGATTGTAGAGTATCTATCTAACTTTATTATAAAGTCCGTGATTGTTGAATATGGAAAATGGTTTACTTCACTTTTAAGATCTATTACTTTAAAACCATCACTTATAACTTTTTCATGTACATGCAGATCATTAAAAGCTGTTTTATTTTTATTATACACACGTACAATAATATCGTTTGCCCAGCAGTGTGCAATCTTTTGGTCTTTATAATAATTTACTCTATTTATTGTGTAAACTTTACTTTCATCTAGCTCTACGGCTTTTAGTTCATCTATAAACTCTTTAGTCAACACTTCATCCGCATCTAAAGATAAGATCCAATCATTTTTACAAAAAGAGGCAGCTTTGTTTTTTGTAGGACCAAAACCGCTGAATTCACCATCTACATGATTAACATTTGCATATGATTCACATATACTTTTTGTATTATCGGTTGAACCGTTGTCATATACAACTACATCATCAAACGACTTTAAACTCTCTAAAGTATCACCGATCGTCTTTTCTGCATTTTTAGCAATTATAGCTACACTAATCACCAACTTTCTGCCCTTTTAATCTTTTTTTGAAGTTCTTTTTATCTTTATGTTTTTGCGAATATTTTAATGCCGTTTCAATACATTTATTCTCATCTTCGCCAATGATCTTAGCATACTCTTTTACAATTATTTTAAGATCATCATCTTTAGCCCAAAGTTTGGAAAAATTCAAAAGTCTTTGCTCTAAAGTAAGCTTTTTAAACTGCATTCTGTTAATATCGACTATTTTAAAAGTGTAACTGCCATTTTCTTTTTTGATCAATATATTGCCGGGACTGTAATCTAAGTGAAATATACCTTGTTCATGGAGTCTGTAAGTAAACTTGGCAAACTCTTTAAAAATATTCTCTTTATCTTCATAATCTGAATCTAATAAAGGTTCTCTTATTGTAAGATCATATTTAAAATTTTCACTTACAAAATAACTGTCATTAATTAGACCACTTTTCTTAAATTCTATATACCCGATAGGTTTTGGTACAAAATCTATGATTCTAACACTGTTTTCATAAGATTTTTTTGCTTTTGAGTCTTTAAAAAATGTATATACAATCTTGTTTATAAAATGCGGTACTTTAAATGATTTTATAACAAACTCCTTATCATTGTAAGGAACTATTTTTATCTCATTTCTTGCTTTATGTATAGAATCTAATGAACTTTTAAAATAGTCTCTAATACTCTTAAAAAAATCAATATATTTTGTATTCATATCATGTTTTAAACTGTACATATCTTTGTTAAAATCAAGACAAAACCAAAAAAGCTGTTTGTTTACATCATCTTTTTTAAACTTTGTGAGATATTTTAGAGTTATTTGCAGCTTTAATATAAACGCCATAAGATGATCTAAGTGTTTGTTTAGCAAGTAAAAATATGAGATCAAAAACTCTCTCTCAATTATAAAGTTTCTTTTTGTACTAACCCCTGCAAGATGTATAAGTTTTGCTCTTGGTTCTAAACAAACCCTGTATCCTGCATTATGAAAACGTTGTGATAAATCTTCCTCTTCACAATATAAAAAGAAGTTTTTGTCTAAACCTCCAATACTGTTAAAAGCTTCGGAATTACAGAACATTGAAGCTCCGCTTACAATACCTACATCTATAATATCTTTGTACTCTTTTTTATTGTTGTATATTTTTCTAAGAGAAACAAAACGTTTAAAACCTTTACCGAAAAGTTTTTCAGATACACTTGGAAATTCTCTGAAAGTTGTAGATCTTTTTTGATTTTCATCATAAAGTTGTGGGGAGATTAAACCTATGTCACTATTATCCTCCATAGATTTATGTAAGATATCAACAACATTATTGATCAGAAGAGTATCGTTATTTAAAAAGAAGTAGTAATTTGAATCTTTATTTGCTTTTTCAACACCAAGCATATTTCCAGATGCAAATCCGACATTTTTTTGGCTGTAAACAAGCTTTATATCTTTATCATTTTCTAAAAATTTTAACTTTTGTACCTCATCATCTTTTGAGGCATTATCGACAATAATAAGCTCATACTCAACATCTGTATTAGCCCTTACACTTTTTACCATCTCAAGTGTTTCATCAGAGCTATTATAATTAACCGAAATAATAGATACCATTAACTCTCCATAATATAAAGTGGCATTTTAACTAATTAATGATAAAATCCATCCTAAAAAGGCTTCAATTGAATTATAATAATATTTCAGTGAGTGTAATAGTCTCTGTATACAAAGATACCCAAGCACTTAAACTTATACTTGATAGCTTATTAAATCAAACATATGAAAATTTTGAAATAATTATCTCTGAAGATTGTGAATCAAAAGAGATGGAAGAGTTTTTGGCTCCATATAAAGAAAAAAACATGTTAAAGCATCTGACACAAGAAGATACAGGCTGGAGAAAAAACATAGCACTAAACCGTGCAGTTAAAGAGTCAAAAGGCGATTATTTAATATTTATAGACGGTGATATAATTCCTTACAGTGATTTTGTAGAGAAACATGTTGAATCAATAACACACGGCCGTATTTTATGTGGAAAACGTGTTGAACTAGGTCCATTCTTTTCCAATCTAATTAGAAAAGGATATTTAAAAACATATTTTGTAGAGAAACTTTTTGGATTATTTCTGCCGTTTTTGGCAATCGACAAAGCAAGACATGTTGAAGAGGGAATAAAATTAAACAAAGGCTCAAAGCTAGAGCAAAAACTAAATAAAAAACGTCCAATGATAATTGGATGTAATTTCTCGTGCTTTAAAAAAGATATGGAGTATATAAACGGATTTGATGAGGACTACACAACACCTTCGGTAGGTGAAGACATAGACCTTACTTGGAGATTCCAACATTTTGGAATTGATTCAAAAAGCGTAAGATACTTGGCAAATACGTTCCATTTATACCATCCAAGAACTTGGAATAGTGAAAATGTTGACGCAAATAACGCTATTATGAAAAAAAAATGGGATGATGAAGAGTTTATATGTAAAAACGGACTAAAGAAGCTTTAGCCGTTTTTCGTTATGATAATGCATCAATGTCAATGCTGATAAGAATATAAAAATATTTTTTAACTTAGCATATAAGAATACTAAACTAACACTTGAAACACTTAAGAGTATAACTATAAATATAATTTGAACTACTTTCATATAATGATCTTCATATGGGTATCTCAAAAGTTGATAAAATATATTTAAAAATACTAATAAACCTATAATCCCAAACTGAAGAGCATTATCTAGAAACTCACTATGTAAACTTGCATATACACCATTTCTAGTATTTTTATGTAAGCTTCGAATATTTTTTCTATCCTTGTCATGTTCTTTTACATAATTCATAAATTCATCTATATGATCACCAGTACCAACTCCAAAAACAATATTTTCTTTTATAATTTCATACCCATAAACGTTAAAACCAACTCTAACACCGGTAGGTGTATGATAATTCTTTTTCTCGATTGCAGCTTCAGTTTGATTAAAAAAACCATTGAGCCTTTTATTAAATACACTACTTGTATTGTATGCTATTATATATCCACCTAATATTAGTACCAAAGATACAGGTAACATGTAGTATTTTTTATATTTAATCATAATCATTGCAGTTACAGTTAAGATTGAAATAGCATAGAGTCCATAACCAAGCTTAGATTGAATTATAAATATATTACTAGATGCACTTATAAAAAATAAAATATAAATTGCTTTTAACCATAATTTTTGTTTTTTAGTAACAATACCATAAAGAAGAATACCTAAAGATATTGACAATACTGTACTATACTGAGTAAAAGTAGCCATAAAAGGTACATTCACACCATAACCAGTATAAATCAAATAAGGTATTCTAATATCGAAAAGCATAAGGTAACTTACAATCTCACTAAAAAAAATACCTAGTAAGAATCCTGTCAATATCTTGTATATAAAATCTTTTCGTATAACTATTATAAAAACTATCATATAGAGTATATACTTAAGTTCTTTCAACTTAAATATAGCTACTTCTGTATTTTCAGAGCCTAAAATCCAAACAATATGAACTATCAAAAATAATAAAAATGCTTGAACAACCTTGTCTTTAAAAGCAAACAGTAGTTTTTCTTTTATGTTTCCAGATAATAAGAATAAAACTAATACAATTCCAAATATTGTTTTTACTGGCTTTGCATATATTGGTAAAAAAAATGCATATACAATAAGCAAATAGTTTGCTGCTAATATATATTTTTCTTGATACTTTACTTTTAAGTCTAAAATTTTTTTAATCATGCTATATCTATACTTAAGCTACAAAACAAGTTAACTTATGCAATTTAAGCCCAATACATGTTCTTATTACACGCTTCATTCTTTTTTTAGATCTATAGATTGCAAAAACTTCATTTTTATATTTGCTTAAAACTTTATGTAGCTCTATATTATAAAAAATGTTTTCATAGTTTTCATAATGCTTTATAAGTAGTTTCACTAAATGCTTATCTTCATCTTTGGTAAATAATCCTGAATTAAGCATAGTGTTTAAGTCTCTTGCTATAACTTTAACTCTATTTACTCTTATCATAGTTTTTTTATTTAATCTATCAAAAAAACCTTTATAATCTTTAACTCTTGTACTAGTTATTTGATCAGGATATCTTCTATAATATGTCATACTCTCTTCTGTATAAACAATTGAACTTATTGAAGTAGCTACAAAAGCTATCCAAATATCGTGAAAACTAATGTTTTCTGGAATCGGTAATATATGTTCAACCAATTCTTTTCTAAACATTATTGTATTTCCAGAAACACAATTTGTAAGTAAAAATGCTTTATTATTATTTCCAGACACTAAATTATTTTCTGGACGCACTAACTCTTTACCATTTTTTATAAGGCTTGAGTTTTCATCCATTAATATGGCATCTGAATAGACTAAGATATTTTCACCAATCTCATTAATAAAAACCTCTAATTTATTTTTCTTCCATGAATCATCTTGATCGGCTAAGGCTATATAATCACCACTACATAATGAAATAGCCTTTTCAAAATTTTTTATAAATCCTAAATTTTTTTCATTTTCATACAGTTTTATTCTATCGTCAATTTTTTGATATTCTTTGATAATATTAATTGTATTATCACTTGAACAATCATCTGTTATTATAAGTTCAAAATCTTTATATGTTTGTTCTAAAATAGAATCTATCTGCTCCTTTATATATTTTTCACCATTATAAGTACACATTGCAATCGAAACCAAATTTCTATCTACCATCTTTCACCTATTTATATTTTATTAATATTAATTATTTTATAACAACTATTCTTTCTATTAACTTTACAAAATCAAAAAAATTTCTAATTATGTTGTATTTGATCATTAACTTTCCAAGTTTTATCTTTAAAAAAAATGGCAATTTTTTATATGTAAAATTTAAACCTAAAGAATTACCTATAACTTTATCAGTATGATTTAAATACTCTATTGATGCTTTTTTACTTTGAATATTATATACATCATGTTTAGAATATTTTAATTCATCTATAATACTTATAATATTCTCACTCCATTTTTCTTTTAGATGTTCTTGAATATCAAAATCTTTTTCATTTTTGATTGCATTATTTAATATATTTATAGCTTTTTCTTCTATTTCTTTAATAGAACTACATTCCATATTATTTCTTTTTACAACATCCAATGAAAATATTTCATTTTTTAACGTCAATGCACTTAAACCTAGACTAAGCACTTCTAAATAAGCACTATATGATGAAAATGGAAAGCTCTCTATATACAAATCTGAAGCAATAATATATAATTCTAATGATTCCCTACTTTGCATACCTATAGGGTTTATTTTACCATTACTAAATTCGTACGCTTCGTTCCAAAACTTATTTTGTCGGCTTGGTCCTATTAAAACAAATTCACATTTATCTACATTGTTTACAATATTTTTTGCCATATCGATAAACTTTTTTACTTCTTCTTCGGTACTACCGTATTTATATTCAGTCCCAATTGATAAAATAATTTTTTTGTCATTATCTATAGAAAGCTTTTTCCTTGCTTCTTTTTTTGAGAAATCTACTTTTTTCTCTTCTATAGGTATATTTATAACTCTATTATTTTTTATCCCTCTTATACTTTTAGAAAACTCCATACCTTCAGTACTTAATTCAAGTACCAAATCTGCAACACTTCCACCACTCCAAAAAGCATGATCAGCGTGATTAACAAACAAAACAGGTCTTTTAAACTTTTTTGTTCCAAATGTTAAATTTACTAATACATCGTCCTTATGAGTATGCAGTATAACATATTGATATTTCGAAGCTATTTCAAACAATATTTTTGATTTATCAAAAATATTGTCATCTTTTAAAATTATCTTTTTATCTAAAATATTTGAATTAGTAAATATACTAGGTAGTTCACACCCTTGTCTAGTTAATAATATATCTTGTTTATAATTAGAAGAAATATTTTTAATGAATAATTCTGCAAGTCTTGTATGACCACCCGTGCCATAAGCTTCAGTCATAACATGTAAAATGTTTCCATCAATATATTTAATATTGTTTTCACTATGAATAGAATCAGATATTTTATTAAGTTCATTTTCTAAAAATGAATCACTCATATACTCAGTTACATTTTTTATTAAGAAGTTTAATAAATACTCTATAAAATGTACTTTTTCTAAATCTTGATTTATACTCAAATATAGTTTTTTAGCTTCTTCTATATATTCTGTCTTATTTTTAATATGTTGACTTAACATACTATTCATAACCATTCACTATGTCAACAATCTTTTTGGTATCTTCTAAACTCTGTACACCGCTGATAGGTAGACTTAATACCTCATTGTGAATTTGTTCACTAATACTATACTTTTCAGTAGTCCATTCAGAGTATGCTTCTTGTTTATGAGGGGGAATAGGATAATGTATCAAAGTTTGAATATTATTTTTTGATAAATATTCTTGTAATCTTTCTCTATCACCTGATCGTATAACAAATACATGCCAAACATGATTGTCTTCTTTTCTAACAGTAGGTAAGAAGATGCTACTATTTTTGATGTTTTCCAAATAGTATTTTGCTATTTTTCTTCTATTATTTATTTCATCATCCAAGTATTTTAATTTTACGCCAAGCATCGCTGCTTGAATCTCATCAAGCCTGCTGTTTACACCTTTGTACAAGTTTTCATATTTTTTATGGCTTCCATAGTTTCCTAGTGCTCTTATTGTATCAGCTAATTTTTCATCATTAGTTGTAACAATCCCGCCATCTCCCAAAGCTCCAAGATTTTTTCCAGGATAAAAGCTAAATCCACTTGCATCACCAAGATTACCAGCTCTTTTATCAATAAAATAAGAACCATGAGCTTGAGCCGAATCTTCTATAACTTTAATGTCATACTTCTTTGCAATATTGTTGATTTTATCCATCTCACATGTTTGACCATAAAGATGTACAGGCATAATAGCTTTTGTTTTAGAAGTAATTTTTTCTTCTATTTTATCTACATCTATTAAATATGTGTCAATATCAGGCTCAACCAAAACAGGTTTCAGATTGTTTTGTGTTATGGCTAATATAGAAGCTATGTAAGTGTTTGAAGGCACTATTACCTCATCACCGTCACTCATTAAACCCATCTCTTTATAGGCTCTAAGAATTAAGATCAGTGCATCTAAACCATTTGCTACTCCAATTGCATACTTACTACCGCAATACTGTGCAAAATTTAACTCAAATTTTTTACATTCATTTCCCTGGATGTACCACCCACTATCAATAACTTTTGTACACGCTTCAATTAGTTCATCTCTATATTGGCTATTTATTTTCTTGAGGTCTAAAAAATGTATCATAGATTATTTTCCTTTACATTCATTACAAATTAATTCTTTATCACACTTTTGTCCGCATTTGCAAACATATCCATGATGTCTAGCAGGGTTTCCATACCAAAGTTCTTGAGCACCAACATTTTTTGTAATTACGCTTCCAGCACCTATCATAGCATATTCATCTATTGTTATTCCTCCTACTATAGTACTGTTAGCACCAATAGAAGAACCTAACTTTATAACTGTTTTTAAAAACTCACTCGGATACTGCTTACTTCTAGGTAAAAAATCATTTGTAAAAGTAACATTTGGACCAACAAAAACATTGTCTTCTAAACTTATACCATCCCAAATCTGAACACCACTTTTGATGGTAACATTATTACCTATTTTTACATCATTTTCTATTAAAACATTTGCATTTATATTACAATTACTTCCTATAATTGCTTCTTTCAATATTACACAGAACTGCCATATATTTGTATCAATTCCAATATTTTTACTTTGAACATCAGCTAGTTTATGAATCATTCTTTACTGCTTCCAAAAAATCATTATATTCTCTTATATAGTCACTTTCATCATAATGTTCACTTGCAATGACCATCAAAACACAATCTTCACTAAAATCTTTCATCTCTCTCCATATTAAACCTTCTATATATAGGCCTTGGTTTGGATTTGTAAGAATAACTTCTTCTCTTTTATTTCCATTATCAAGAACAAATGTACAACTACCCTTTACAGCTATTGCTATTTGTTTAAGATTTTTATGCGCATGGAATCCACGTTCAACGCCATGTTTTGTATCAAATATATAATAAACTCTTTTTATTTCAAAAGGTGCATTATAACCCTCTTCTATAGCTATTAAAGAACCTCTATCATCTCCGTTTATCTTAAAATCTATTATTTTTGTACTCAAACAATTCCTTTCTATTAGTTCTATAGCCTATAATATTCTCATTAATTTTTTCCAAAGCCTTAGCTTTATTCAATTTAGTTAAATGGATTCCAAACGTTCCTTTAGTTTTCACTTTAGCAAAAATTACATCAGCAACTTTTTTGGCAATTTCTTCTTTATAATGAGAATACTCATAATAATTTGTATCATCATTCGTTATATAATTATAGCCACTAAAATACCAAATATCCATAATTTTTGTTATATCATTTAAAAATTTAAGAACACTTTCTCTATCAAAAGTATCCATCATGTTATGATTATGAGGTGTTGTAAAACATATTAGGTTTATATTATTATCATCACATAGTTTTTTTATATATTTTAAATCATCTATTATGTTTTCATAGTTAGAATTTATTTTGTATTTAACTTCATAATTCTTATGGAATGAGCTTTCATTTTTTACATATTCAAGTGGTATATCTTTTAAAAGCTTTTCTTTTTTTAAATTTCTCCACATACCGGAACTGTAAAAATAAAAAGAAACTCCATCATCTTTAAAATTGTATTTTATTTTTTTCTTTATTATCTTAAATGAAACCTTACTTAAATAGGTTACATAAAAATTTAAAGCATCACTGTTTTCAACCAAGTAATGATGTTTGAATAATAAATTATCATCATGTCCATAAAAATGATAATCTTCTAAGTCAATTTGCAAATATAAATTTTTTATATCAAACTTATTTTTAATCATCCATTTTAAAATAACATTATAATCTTTGAGGTTAGAAAGAGCTGCAGTTAAATTATAAAACTTACTCCCCTGTATATTAGACTCAATAAGCTTTGGATCAGTATTTCCTATCCTAGAACTACCTAACATATAAGAATTATACTTATATTGATTTTTTAATAAATAATCAGCCTTAATAAATCTTTCATTTGGTTGATAATCTTTCTCCAATATACTGCTTTTAAAAATACCATATGGATCAACTAGATAATTAAGTGAACAAAATAATATTACAATACTGGTAATTAAAAGGCTATATTTTAGAACAAAGTTTTTATATTTATTCATTAATTAATCTTTTTGTAATATGTCTATTATATTTCATTATTAGTACCTAACTTCATAATGTTTATATTTTTTTTGAAGTTCATATAAATATTCTTTTATATTATCTTTATCTAAAATAACTCCAAAATCATCTATATTATTAGATTTTGAACTAATTATTTTTGCTACTAGATTAATATGTTTCGGGTACATATGATCATCATCTGGATAGTTTGAAAAATTTGTTGTCATGCTATTAATATCCATAAAATGATAAACTTTACCAAAAGTATGAATCAAATCATATAACCATCTTTTATATTCGTTATATCTATTTGTGTCCCTAATAATAGCTACTAATAAATCAGCTGTTACTGGTGGTGTAAATACAATAAATTGCGATTCTTTATTTTCTTGTTTTATCTTTTCAAATATTTGAACATAATTCTCATTATATTCATAGTTTTTACCTTCAAAACCCTTTATGTGTTTTGTTAAGGTCATTTTATATCTTTTTTTTCTTGTAGTTTCATCTAAAATATCATGATATTTTATATTAGCTCTATCATAATAAATAAATTCTTTGTTATAAAAATAGTTTTTAATATTTTTTTTTGAAAATTCAAGCATATCATATGACAATAAATTATTAAATTTATAAAGTATAGAGCTGCTTTTTTCTAAATAAAAAGATGGTTTATTAAAAGTTATAGGAAATTTTTTATTTGTACCAAAAAAATCAACTCCTAATATTATATACTTTAATTTATGATTTACATTATCTTTAAAAAAATTTATATATTCTCTATACTCTGTAGGATACATACTGTTTACTGCATAATTATAAACATTCATATTTACAAAACTATTTTGGTTTATAAAAGTACTTCGACTACTACCCAATAAAACTGAGTCAAATTTTTTCATATTATGAGAATTTATATAATTTGTTTTTTGCTCACGTTCATCAAAATCAATTTGTTTACTATTTAATGAATTTTCATGTGTAAACATCCAAAGGGGATCAACAAATATATTAAATGAAATAAGTAGACCTAACATTATTGTAAGAGATGCTATAAAATTTACAATATAAGACCTATATTTATTGTTCATTCATAGTGCTTTTTTTGTTGAATCTTAATTGATCAAGTCTTTTTTTCATACTGTAAACTACTTTTGAATTCATTATCTTATTTAATATTCTAAAACTTGATAAAAATATAGGGCTACATGGTGTACGAAAAAATTTTATTTCTAGTGCCTTTTGATACTGCTTAATCATTTTTTCTTTTGTATCATAGAAGCTTTTGTTTGGATATCCTCCACTTCTGTGGAGAATATGAAAATCAATTACATATGTATTATATCCTTGGATATAAGCTTGCATAGACAAATCAGCACCGTATAAATGGTAATGACCTATATTTTTCGAAAACATTAAATTCAATTCATTTTTTACAATCATAATATTTTCGTCTGGACATGATACTTTTGCAGGAAATGGACCATTGTGTACATCCAACTGCCCAGGATCTGTAATTCTTGTGTATTGAGTATTTATATTGTTAATGTCATAGCCAGTATTGCCCAGTATTGCCCACTTAGGATCAACTTCATCCATTTCCTTAATTTTACTTATTAAAACCTCAATATTATCAAATTTAAACTCTACATCTTGATGTACTAAAATCACATATTTAGCATTAGCCTTATTTAAACATTGATTCAAGCCATCATATGCATCATACTTATTGTTTAAAGTATTATCTATATACATAAACTCAGTGTTTTCATTGTTAAAACCTGCATTTTTTGCAGAATCTAGAAGTAGTTTATATTCGTCTTTATTAGATACAAGCGTACACATCGAAAATAGTTTATCACTTACTATACTATCTATTTCAATAACATCTAAACTATCATATTCCATCTGTACTCCGCTAATTTGCTAATATACTATATGTTTGAACTTGTTTATAAAACTCATTTGTTATTTTATCAATATTATCCTTAGATACTAGATAATCATCATTTGCCATTTTATCTAGCATCCATAAATTTATTTTTTGATGATAGTGGGTAACATCTTTATAATTACCAAGATTACAAGTAACTTTTTCTTCACTTTGAAAGTCATAGAGTTTGACATTTTTATAGCTTTTAGTAACTGAAAAAACATATGACTTGAATTTAATATACTCATTTAAATAGCCAGATTTTTGCATTAATTTATAATATAAAATTGAATATGGAGGATAAAAAAAATAAAATTTTATATCTTTGTTTTTTTTAATCAGTGGCAAAAGATATTTATTAAAATTACTTTTTAATACTTCAAATCTATAATAATATTTAAATGATTTATATCTATTTATTTGAGATAAGTAGTTCGCTTTTGCATTATTACCACCATCAAACATATTATTATATTCACTTTGCCATTCATACAAATTGTCTAACTGTTGGGATACTTTATTAGCATCATATCTTTTTGTAATAGACTTTAAAGATCTAGAAAAAACTCTTGTATTTAATAAATACCTTGAATCGTTTAATATAGAATCATCATATAAAAAGTTTGGAAAATCTTCTTTAATTTCTGTTGGTATATTAAATCCACTAAATGAGTATAAATCTAATCCAAATAAAATGTTATTAATCTTTTTATACTTTTGAGCAAACTCTATTGTATCCATTTGTTCGCAAAGGTTTCCTCCAAAAGTTGGCACTTTCAAAACTTTATTAAATCCAAGTTTTTTTTCAATATCACTTGATTTAAAATTTGCCACCATAGATGTACCAACTAGCAGTGAATCATATTCATAATGTTTTATAAGTCCAGGATTGATATATCTTTCACCTTTTACTAGAAAAGTGTAAAAAGAAGCTTTTCTATATTGTTGATATGGGTCTACAATATAATTAACAACTATAATAATAAATACTATTAATCCCAAAATGGATATATAATATTTCGAAAATTGTTTGAATTTATTCAAACTTTACCTTTTTAACTACTGCTTCACTTGCTTTATAACTCCAATGAGTATCATCAGAGTAATACAAGTCCTGCACACCATTTTCTATTTCTTCTTTTAATATTTTTTTCGTATCTATGAATTTATATTTTTTTGGTAATTCTCTCAATAGTTCAAAAAAAGTACTTTTTGGGTAAGGATTATCTATTATGTAATCACAATACAGATTATACTTATCAACTACTGGCATAAAATATAAATCTATATTTTTCTTTGCAACAATATCTGCTAACTTGTTTATGTTATCATTTAATTTTATAACTTTTAATTCAGTTGTACTATTTATATTTTGAAGATCTTCATTATAAAACAAAAGTGAATTTTTATCTTTAGATGTAAAAAAGTTTTTTTCTAGTTTTGCAATAGTAAATGTGTCATATTTTTTATACTTATCTATCTTAAACTTAATATTACTTATCAATGCTTTTACATTTAAGTTATTGATAAAATTAATAGTTTTATCTTTCATCACAAAGATATTTTTTTGATTGTTTAACCTTTTAAAAAACTGTTTTTTATCTACATCTATATTAAAGTCAATGTCGATTGCAAATCTACCTAAGCAATACCTTTCAACAGACTCTATTATAATTATTTTAGGTTTTAGCTTGTCTAGTAATCCAGAATCATTTAATTTAATTAAATCTCCTACAATATCAACTCTAGCACCTGGAAGGATATTTAAAACTTTATAGTTATTGTGTGTGGCAATATAGTCTTGATAGAAAGTGTTCTTTCCTTGTGTTGCTCCATTTGAAAAAGAATCACCTATAGTGATCACATCAACTGTTTCATTTGCTTTTAAATTTTTATACAATACATGTTGCTTTGGTAAATCATTAACATCTTCTACCAAATAAGAAGGTCTGGCATAAATACTATCAGCTTTAAAAGATATACGACCCAAATCTCCATTATATACATAATCATCCACTAAGAATATATTTTTAGAATACATATGCCATATACTTGCATGGAACAAAATAAATAGTACAAATACCATTATTATTGATAATGAAAATATTTTATATCTATTCAAACTTTACCTCTTTGAATATCGCTTTACTTGCTTTGTAGCCCCAGTGCGTATCATCACTATAATAAAGATCTTTTGTACCTTTTTCTAACTCTTTAGATAATATTTTTTTTGTATCTATTAATATATACTCTTTTTTCATTTTTCTCAAGTTTTCAAAAAACATACTTTCTGGATAATCTGGTTCAATTACATATTTTCTATATAAATTTGACTTATCAACTACAGGCATAAAATATAATTGAATATTTTTTTTCTTCAACAAAATAGCTAACTTATTAAAATTATCATTTAGCTTTTTTATATTTTCTTCAGTAGCCTTATAGCTAAACATAGCTGATTCTTTATGATAAAGTAAACTATTAGGATCTTTTGATGTAAAAAAATCTTTTTTCATAGGTTTAATAACACATGCTTTATATCTAGTATAAGGTTTAAACTTCATTTTTACATTAAAATAAAAAGCTCTTGCATTTTGATTATTGATAAAACTAATAAATGGATCTTTTCCTAAATACATATTTTTTTGCGATCTAAGTACTTTTTTCAATGAATTTTTACTATATGTCTGATTAAGATTTTTATTGCCTGAAAATCTATCTATACAAAATCTCTCTACAGACTCTATTATTATTGCTTTAGGCTTTAACTCATCTAATAATCCAGAATTATTTAATCTTACTACGCCTTTATAGTACCCTATTCCAGGTGGTATATTTAAAACTTTATAGTTATTGTATGTGGCAATATAGTCTTGATAGAAAGTGTTCTTTCCTTGTGTTGCTCCATTTGAAAAAGAATCACCTATAGTGATCACATCAACTGTTTCATTATCTTTTAAATCTTTATATAATAAATGTTGCTTTGGTAAATCATTAACATTTTTTACTAGATGTGAAGGTCTTGGGAATAAACTGTCAACTTTAAAGGAACTCCTAACCAAATCTCCATTATATATATAATCATCAACCAATAATACTTTTTTAGAAATAGTATGCCATGTGAATACATGAAATAAAATCATTCCAATTAAAAATGCTATGGTAACTAATGTATATTTTTTATAACTATTCAAATTTAACTCTCTTAAATACTGTTTCACTTGCTTTATATGACCAATGACTGTCATCTGGATAAAATATATCTTTAACCCCATTGTTTAATTCACTTAACAATATATCTTTTGTATCAATATATAAATATTCTTTATTTAATGGTCTTAAATTTTCAAAAAAAGTACTTTCTTTATATTTTGGCTTACTCACATACTGTCTATATAGATTAGATTTATCTACTACTGGCATAAAATATAATTTTATACCATTTTTACTTAAAAGCTTTGTCAATAAATTTAAGTTATTATTTAAAAGTTCTACGTTCTCTTTTGTTGACTTTCCTAATGCCTTGAGATCTTTTTTATAAAAAAGTAAAACTTTAGAATCATTTACTGTAAACAGTTCTTGATTTAGCTTCACTTTGTAGGTTGACGCTATAAACGCTCTGTCATCGATGTTATAAAATATATTGTATAACAAAGCATTAATATTCAAATTATTAAAAATATTTATTGTAAATTTATCATAACCTAATACTGACGTATCTTTATTATTTAATTTATATTCATTATTAGACTTTTCAACTGTTTTATTTGTATCTATAAAGCAATCTATTTTATTAATATTTTTTAATAAAAAGCTATTTTTAGCATCTAGATTTATTTGTCTTGATAGTCGTTCTATTGCCTTTCTTTCAACTGTTTCTAGTACAATATATTTAGTTCCCCATTTTTCAAAATACCCTTTATTTAAAAGACTGACAATAGTTTCAATATAATTATCTGAGGAGAGTATATTTTTCAAATTTAGTACATTTTTTTTATTAAAATCCGAAATGTAATATTGATAAAAAGTATTTAAACCCATTCCTCCACCATCTGAGAATGAATCACCTATAGTTACAACTTCAAATTTTTTGTTTTTATGGTTTATAAACTTGTCTTTTTCAACACTCAGTGATACTTGTTCAAACCTTGGTTGAAGACTATCTATTTGATAAGACAACCTACCTAAATCTCCAATAATATATTCTTTAGGAAAAACATATTTCGTATATGTATTCCAAGAATATAAATGTGAAGCTATAGCTATTATAAATATCAATAGAAAAAGTTTTACAAATTTATGAAAGCTATACAAAAATTACCTTAAAAATTAAAATATAAAAATTCCGATAGTTTATTAAGGTTTGATATTGCATAAACTGCCATAGATATACTAAATATAAAATACCACTTGTTTGGCTTGAATGATTCTTTTAGTTGCATACTATTTTTAGCAATCAATACAATTACAAATGCAGCTACTATCCACGTACCGCTTTTATTTCCATCTATATTATGTAACCAATGTCCAAATGTAACACCATAATCACTTAAAAATGATAGTTTTTCTGCATATTTAGTTGACAATTCAATCCCACTCATGCCAAACATAGCTTTTAAAACTTTAATAGCATCATCCCACTCTTTAGCTCTAAAAAATACCCATGCTATATTTACAAAGTTAAATGTTATAAACCATGCCAATGCAGCATTCATTGTAAATCCGAAGCT